>NZ_JARESX010000118.1:0-14825 GCF_046026435.1 Paraburkholderia sp. RL17-381-BIF-C
TATCCGCCATTCGCCCATGCGGACTCCGGCGAGTACAAACGACGGCTCAGAATCCGCTAGCGGACAGTCATCTGTCGCGCATGAAAATCACGATCAGTTTTCTCATTCACTTCCCGTGATGCAGTCTTAGCGGTGGCGCGGCGACGTCAGCAAGCTTCACGCGTTAAGCGTCCGGCTGCCGCGCAGGCTCGGCAGCGGCGAACGCTTCATTCTGCATAGCGTGATCGGCGATGCGGCGGATCGTCGGATAGGTGTCGAGGGGAATCGAGAAGCGGCGCGCGTTCCACACTTGCGGGACGAGGCAGATATCGGCGAGCGTGGGCGTATCGCCGAAAACGAAACGTCCCGGGCGCGCGTCCGACGTCAGCTTTGCTTCGAGCGAGGCGAAGCCGAGATCGATCCAATGCCGGTACCACGCGTCCTTCTGCGGCGCCGATGTGCCGAGCTCGCCGCGCAGATATCTGAGAACGCGCAGATTGGCGATCGGGTGAATCTCGCACGCGATCTGCAATGCGACGGAACGCACAAAAGCGCGATCCACCGCCGATCGAGGCAGCAACGCCGGCGTCGGAAAACACTCGTCGAGGTATTCAATGATCGCAAGCGACTGCGTGAGCACGCTGCCGTCATCGCATGTGAGCGACGGCACGAGACCGTCCGGATTGATCGCGCGATAGGACGCCTGAAGCTGCTCGCCGCCATCGCGCACGAGATGCACCGGCGCCTGATCATAGGGAATGCCCTTGAGATTGAGCGCGATGCGAACACGAAACGACGCCGAACTGCGAAAGTAGCCGTGCAGCGTGAACGCGCTCATGCGGTTTCTCTCGCCGGAAGGATCGTTCCCGCGCACGCGCCGAAGCCGACGCGATAACCGTCGCCCTGACACCATCCGCGCAATGTCAGTTCGTCGCCGTCCTGGATGAAAGCCCGCGTTTGCCCCGACGCAAGCTGCAACGGACGCTGCCCGTTCCACGTCGATTCGAGCAGCGAGCCCCAGGAGGCCGGCGTCGGTCCGCTAATGGTGCCGGAACCCATGAGGTCGCCGATGCGTACATTACAGCCGCCGCTGGTGTGATGCGCGAGCTGCTGCGCCATCGACCAGTACATGTACCGGAAGTTGGTGCGGGAGACCGTCTGCGCTTGCGCATCACCGCTCGCGCGCAGATCGACTTCGAGATGGATGTCGAACGCATGCTCGCCCGAGTGACGCAGATAGGAAATCGGCTGCGGATTCTGCTCCGGCTGCTGACACCGGAACGGCTCGAGGGCGTCCAGCGTCACAATCCACGGCGAAATGGTCGTCGCGAATCCCTTCGAATTGAACGGTCCCAGCGGGACATACTCCCATTGCTGTATGTCGCGTGCGCTCCAGTCATTAAGCAACACCATTCCGAAGATATAGTCTTCCGCGCTTTCGCAAGGGACCGCATCCCCTAGCGTGCTGCCGACACCAACGATAAAGCCCATCTCGAGTTCGATGTCGAGCTTTCGGCAGGGAGCGAAGACGGGCCGCTCGCTGTCCGGCAGCTTGATCTGCCCGTTGGGTCGCATAACCTGCGTGCCGCTCACGACGACCGATGAGGCACGTCCGTTGTAACCGATCGGGATTTCGAGCCAGTTCGGCAGGAGTGCGTTTTTGGGATCGCGAAACATTGATCCAACGTTCGTCGCATGCTCGCGCGACGAGTAGAAATCGGTGTAGCCGGGGATTTCCACCGGAAGGTGCAGCCGCGCGTCAGCTTGCGCGATCAATGCGCGCTTGCGCAACGCCGCGTCGTCGCGCAATTCCGCGTTGTCCGCCTGCAGCAAAGCGGACAGTCTCGTGCGCAGCGCTCGCCATTGTGCTCTCCCCGTCGCAATGAAAGCATTCAGTGACGCACGATCGAACAGTGCCGCGTCGTGCGGGAGCAGGCCTTCTTTTGTAAGCACTGCCAGATCGACAATCGAATCCCCAATTGCTACACCGACCCGCGCCGACGCGTTTGCGCGATCGCTGAAAACACCGAACGGCAGGTTCTGAATCGGGAAATCGCAATCCGGGGCGTTGGCCGACTCGAGCCAGCTCCTCAGCTTCGGATCGTTGGCCACCTGCGAGTTGTCACCTTGCGCCACGTTCATGCGTTGTTCTCCTTCGCGAAGTTGTTTTTAAGCCCTTGCCAGCACTCAAAGTATTCAGCTTGTAACTGCGATGTTTTGAGCGCGAATTCCGTCGGTCGAATGACACGCGGCGTCTCGAACATGAAGGCCATCGTGTCGTCCACCTTGTGCGGCTTCGTCGTATCGCTGTTCGAGGCCTTTTCGAACGTCTCCGCATCTGGACCGTGACCAGACATGCAGTTGTGCAGGCTCGCGCCTCCCGGCACAAAGCCTTCTTCCTTCGCGTCGTATGCCCCGTGGATCAGACCCATAAATTCGCTAGCAACATTGCGATGAAACCAGGGTGGGCGGAACGTGTCCTCGGCCACGAGCCAGCGCGGCGGGAAAATTACGAAGTCGAGCGAATGCACGCCTTCGGTGTCGCTTGGCGATTGAAGAACGAGAAAGATCGAGGGGTCAGGATGGTCGAAGCTAATCGAGCCGATGGTGTTGAAGTGACGCAAGTCGTACTTGTAGGGCGCGTAGTTACCGTGCCAGGCGACGACGTCAAGCGGCGAATGATCTATATCGGCACGCCATAAGTGTCCACCAAACTTGGCGACCAGTTCAAAATCGCCTTCGCGATCTTCGAATGCGGCGACCGGCGTCAGGAAATCCCGCGGATTGGCCAGGCCGTTCGACCCAATCGGGCCAAGGTCCGGCAGATCGAGCAGCGCGCCGAAGTTTTCGCAGACGTAACCGCGAGCCGACCGATCCGGCAGCGTAACCGCGAAACGTACGCCGCGCGGCACCACGGCGATCTCGAACGGTTCCACGTCGAGCACGCCAAGTTCGGTCGCAAGCGTCAGGCGACCCTCTTGTGGCACGATCAGCAATTCGCCGTCGGCCGAATAGAAGAAACGATCCTTCATCGACTGCGTCGCGGCATACAGATGAATCGCACAGCCCGACATTGAATCGGAGGAGCCGTTACCGGCCATCGTCACCAGCGAATCGACGAAGTCGACCGGCTCTATGCCCAATGGCGGCGGGTCCCAACGAAGCTGGTTCGGAGGAGTTTTGGGGACCGTCGAGAAATCGCCTACGAGTCGGTTGTTTTCGATAGGCTCAAACGGACGATGGACGGCCGCGGGTCGCACCCGATAGAGCCACGACCTCCGGTTGTGTGCGCGCGGCGCCGTAAATGCCGTGCCTGACAGTTGTTCCGCGTACAAGCCTCTCTTGACTTTCTGCGGCGAGTTCCGGCCAACCGGCAGGACGTTGGGCAATGCCTCAGTCGCGAATTCATTGCCGAAGCCAGTCTGATACGGCAAGCCAGCTGCAAGCGTCAAGCCGTGGCGGTTTTCGGACATGGTCACTCCGATCTAACGTTGGGTGTCGATTAAGTTGAGTTTCATTTGAGTCATCCTGCGCCGCGCAACTACTCAACCAAAGAAACCTGGTCAGAAAGCACCGCCTGTAATGCCGGGTGCCCGACAATTGCTGTGCCGTGCGAACCGGAGCGGCAGCCCCACATATCTGGTCTACGGATGATGGTTGGGGCTCGATACGTGCAGCGAGCAGCAGGTTTTGACTAAGGGTTTGTTTCGGGCTGGCAGGCGTCCGACTACGTTCGTTCAGGAGCGCTTACCCATACCGAGTCAAGCAAGTAGACTCTAATGGCGATCATTTGTAAAATTGCTTTGTAAAATTAATTGATTTGGATTCAAAATGAATGTAACAGCTAGGCAACTTAGGGCATTCCTGACCGCAGCAAGGCTTGGCAGTTTCACTCGAGCGGCAGAAGAGGTCGCCGTTACCCAGTCGGGTTTCAGCTTGATGGTCAAGGAGCTGGAGGGCCAGATCGGAGCGCGCCTTTTCGACAGGACCACGCGGTCCGTTCACATCACCGAAGCGGGGGCAAAGCTTCTTCCAGTCGCGCAACGTATGATCTCCGAACTGGAGTCAGTAATTGCGAGCATTGACCGCATGTCTGATCAGGCGCGCCGGGAGCTCACGATAGCAGCGACGCCTGTTATGGCTGCCAGCATTCTCCCAGGGATTTGCAGGGACTTTTCAAATGCGCATCCCTATGTACGTCTGCACGTGAGAGACGTTGGTCGCAAGGAAATTCTCTCCCTTGTCGAGTCAGGCGAAGCAGACCTCGGGCTCGGCGCTTTCTTCAAGCCGGCCTCCGGGATAGCCCGGAAGCGCATCGGTCGATTCCGCCTTATTTATCTGACGGCGACGTCCACCGGTGGATACAAAGGAGCGGAAGAAGCGAAGCCCAGCGAGATCCCATGGGCGATGCTCCCCGACGAGCCGCTAATTAGCCTCCCTTCCGACAATCCCATACAGCAGGTCATCGATGGATGTCTAAAGGACGTCGGACGCTCCATTGAGCAAAGGGATATATGCAACAACCTCCTTACGGCGATCGCACTCGTTGAAGCCGGATACGGATCTGCAATCGTCCCCTCATTCGTCCTACCTATGTGCGAACGGTTTGAAGTGACCTGCCAAACGCTCGGCAGCCCCGTCGCGCCAATCGACTTCTTTATGGTCACAAAAAAGGGACGGGAGGCGTCAGATCTCGTCGCTATGTTTGCTGACGCCGTTTCTCAAACGATGACTCACGACTAGGCAAGGCACACGGGACGATTGGTTTCCATTTCCAATGAATTGATTTGATATATTCAATTCCAAAATGGGCCGGAGGAGTGTTCAATACGTGACATGGCAGTCGTGCTGCTAAACACATTCCGGGAGAATCAATTGGACGCGGGTAAGCCACATGTACTGATTGCGGGCGGGGGTATTGGCGGCCTCACCTGTGCTCTAGCTCTGCTACGACGCGGCTTTGACGTCGACGTGTACGAACAGGCTCCTCAATTGGGGGAGGTCGGTGCCGGATTTCAGCTGAGCGCGAACGGCACGCGCTGCCTGTTCGATCTCGGCCTTGAGGCTGAACTGCGAGAACTCGCCACTGAGGCTGAAAGGAAGGAAGTTCGGCTTTGGAATTCCGGCCAGACATGGCCTCTCTTCGATCTCGGGGCGACCTCCGTCGCCAAGTACGGGTTCCCTTATTACCTGATGTACCGCGCTGACCTGCACGGCCTGCTCGCGCGGAGCGTTCGTGCATTAAAGCCCGACGCGATTCATTGCGGGTCGGAGGTCAGCGCGTTCGCGCAGGACGAGACTTCCGTCCATCTCCATCTCGAAAATGGCGCCATCGCTAGCGGCGATATTCTCATCGGCTCGGACGGAATTCATTCTGCCGTGCGTCGCCTGCTGTTCGGAGAAGGTACGGCGGAATTCACCGGTTGCATGGCTTGGCGCGGGCTCGTCCCGAGCGAAGCGCTTCCGGAACATCTGCGGGTGAGCACCGCGACTAACTGGATCGGTCCTGGCGCTCACGTCATTCACTACCCCTTGCGCCAGGGCACGCTCGTTAATTTCGTCGGCATCGTCGAGAGAGACGACTGGCAAGTAGAGTCGTGGACAGCCCGCGGCACCACTGAGGAGTGCCTGAACGATTTCAAAGGTTGGAACGCCGACGTTGAGACGCTCATCCGGGGCATAAAGGAACCGTTCAAATGGGCATTGCTTTCCCGAGCACCAATGCGTAAGTGGACCCAAGGACGCGTAACTTTACTCGGCGACGCCTGCCATCCCACATTGCCTTTCCTTGCGCAGGGCGCGGTCATGGCGATCGAGGACGGCGTTGTTCTGGCGCGTTGTCTTGAGGCCAATGCTCGCAAACCGACCGTCGCGCTTGAGACCTATGAAGCGCTGAGAATGGAGCGGACCGCGAAAATCGTCAGAGGCTCTTCGGCCAACGGTGCGCGGTTCCACAATCCCATGCTTGCCGATGCAGATTACGCTGCCGAATATGTGGGCAGAGAGTGGGCTGAGGACAAAGTCCGTGAGCGCTATGACTGGCTCTTTGAATATGACGCCACGAGCGTGGACGTGACCGGTCGCGCCGTTGTTTAACCAGACATGATATAGCGCCTGAAAAAAATCGGATGCGTTCAATACAGAGGAAAATATGGATAACGATACAAGAGAGCTGATTAAAGATCTGGTTTTCGCGTTTCAGATTCTCGCTATGGATGGCCAAGGTAGCGGAATCTCTGGGCACCTGACGGCTCGCCTGCCTGGCAAAAATACTTTTTGGAGTATTCCCTATGGATTTGGTTTCGAAGAAGCGACCGCTGACGAGCTAATCGAGTCTGACTTCAATCTGAAGACCGTTACCGGACAAAAGAAATGCAACCCTACGCTCAATATCCACACTGAAATTTATGCGCGGCGCCCCGAGGTCACGTGCATTTTGCATACGCATTCGGAGGCCTCCCTTGCGCTCGGCATTATTGGTAAAGTTCTGGAGCCTATTACTCAGAGCGGCGCGTTATTCTATAACGACATCGTTCTTTTTGATGAATTCGAAGGAATTGTCCTTCGCGCCGAAGAAGGCACGAGTATCGCCCAGACGCTTGGAGACAAACGCGCCATTCTTTTGAGGAACCACGGATCGCTGGTGGTCGGTCGCTCGATCGCAGACACCACAATTTCCGCCACAGTGCTCGAGTTCGCCGCGCGCGTGCAGTTGCAATGCATGGCGAGCGGAGTATCAAAAAACCTCCCCGAGAAAGAAGCCTTGCAGACGAAGGCGTTCCTTCAGAGACCCGATGTGGTCGACCTTCGTTGGCAGTTGTTGACGAGACAGAGCAAACGCCACAACTCTCATTTCTCGACCGAGCGGACACATTGATGCCATCGCCTAATGATGAACGGCATACGGTCCTGATGCTGCTCACGTCGGACTTTGTCGTTACACGGTACGAATCACTTAGACGCAAAGCGCCTGAATTGACTATCGTTACCGAGCTCGCTCCCGGGTTGAACGACGACGTGACGGCACTTTTCACGTTCAAATTGCCGACTGGCATGGCGGCCCGCCTACCGAACTTACGGCTTGCCGCGTCGGTCGGTGCCGGTGCTGACGGCATACTCAGTGCATCAGACCTCCCTGCTAGCGTGCGCGTCACCCGCGCGTGCGATGACGGTCTGGGCCTGAGTATGGCTCAGTATGTTGTCTTGCAGATTTTGCGAGTCTTCCGGGGCTTACCGACCCTTGAGCGGCAGCATGCATCCGGCGATTGGGCTCGGCTTCCGATCCCGGATGCAACGAAATGCACGGTTGGAATCATGGGAGTAGGACAGACAGGATCGGTAGTGGCTCGCGCCGTCGCCAGCCTCGGATTTCGCGTCGTTGGATGGGCACGCACGGCTAGAACAGAAACAGGACTTGAGATTTTTTCAGGGCGGGAAGCGCTGCCTGAATTTCTGAGCCAGTGCGACTTCCTTGTTTGCCTGTTGCCACTAACGGATTCAACGCGCGGGATGTTGAACAGGTCGATTTTTTCCACAGTTCGGAAAGGTTGCTACTTCATTAACGCAGCGCGGGGGGGAATCGTTGTCGAAGACGACCTTCTGGAAGCGATCGACAATGAGGAGCTGAGCGGCGCTGCGCTTGATGTCTTTGATCAGGAGCCACTACCACGGAGCAGTCCATTCTGGGGGCACTCCAAGATACTTGTGACACCCCACTCAGCTGCGCAGCCCGCTGTCGAGCCGGTCGTTGATCAGTTTATCGAGAATCTTCGCCGAATATCTGCTGGGGAACCGCTTCTGTATGAGTTAAACCGAGATCTGGGTTACTAGGATGAACTCGTGCGACTGGCTTGACCAGTTAAATCAACAGGCGCGTATCTACATAACGATCGTGACTGCCTGAACATTACGGATTACTGGAGGCGTAAAGCGCTGGCACAGGCGCACGCCCGAAGGTTTGGAGACAAGCATGGAACGGAGAGACAAATTTCTGGATGTCGCGCTTTACATCGATGAGATGCGAGTAAGCAGGAGGCAAATACTCATCTACCTCGTGTGTGCGTTCGTCGCCATGGCTGACGGGTTCGACGCACAGGCGATTGGCTATGTTGGCCCCGCTATCGTACAAGGATGGGGGATCACTCGCGCTGCACTCGGACCAGTGTTCGTCGCGGGACTGACGGGCATGGCTCTGGGGGGCATGCTCTGTGGCGTGATGGCGGACCGCGTGGGCCGTCGCCCGGTCGTGATTTTGAGCTGTCTGCTTTTCAGCGCGTTGACTTTCGCGGCCAGCTTCTCCGATTCCGTCCAGACGTTGATTGTATTGCGCTTCCTGGCCGGTCTGGGAATTGGTGGGGCGATGCCCAACGTCGTTGCGCTCACGGCGGAGTATGCGCCCAAACGAGTCCGCGCAACTATCTTGATGCTCATGTATAGCGGCTTTTCGCTTGGCGCGGCCCTTGGTGGATTTCTGTCAGCATGGCTTATAGGCGCTTACGGATGGAAATCTGTGCTGCTGTTTGGCGGAATATTGCCCGCGGTAGTAACTGTGACCGTGTTACTGTGGCTTCCGGAATCGATCAGATTCATGGCAGCAAAAGGTAATCGAACGGTACAGATCAAGGCGCTGCTCGAGAAATTTACGCCAGGTTCCAAATTGCCTGTTGGCACAACTTTCGGTTCGACTGAACTACAGGTGTCACACTCGCCGGTCGCTCAACTATTCGAGTCGAAGCGCGCTGTCCAAACGCTGCTTCTATGGGCCATTTACTTCCTTTGCTTCCTCGTTCTTTACCTGCTGTCAAACTGGCTTCCCGTAATGATTCATGACGCCGGAGCCAGTGTCGGGCAGGCGGTTTTTATCACTGCGCTTTATCAGGTCGGCGGCACCCTCGGCTCAATCGTTCTAGGCCGCGTGATGGACAAGTCGCGACCTGCCAGTGTCATGGCAATGGTTATGGGCGCCGGCGGGATCGTGGTGTGTCTCATTGGGGCGTTTGGTATCGAATCGCAGATACTGCTCAGCGCCCTGGCGGGCGCCGCGGGTGTCACGGTCATCGGAGGGGTGATTTGCTCTCACTACGTGGCGGCAGACACCTACCCGACTGCCTTGCGATCAACGGGGCTGGGCTGGGCCTTCGGCGCGGGACGCTTCGGTGGAATTGTAGGGTCGCTATACGGAGGCGCACTGTTTTCAATGCACATCGGAATAAGCAACATGCTGTTTGCCAGTGCCGTTCCGCTTTTTGTTGCAGCAATCGCCGGCGTTTGCCTCGCGCGTACTGGTAATCTGCAGGCGGCGATGCGCCGACATGACGAGGGCGCGCTAGACCAGCCCGATGCGACGATATCGCCACCTGACCATCTGCGCATCAAGCCCTGAAAGCCAAGGAGAGCGGCCGCGAAGGGTAGTTTGCTGCAACGCGACACTGGGTCGTGGGAAGGCGGCGCGACGCGGGGACCGTTTTTAGTGCCCAGCCTGGCGCAAGTTGCATGGCTGGGCAATCCAGAAAACAAGAGAACACGTCGACCCTGACGACGAACTCCGCTAAGTACGCGCTTTTGAGCAGGACGTAGGTGATACGCGAGTGAGTGCCGGCAATGTGGCCGATTGCGGCGAAGCCACTTGGGCGAGACGCCGAGTTGCGAGAAGTCGCAAATGTTGGGGCGCGTATTGTTTTGAGGGCGGCCGCTCGAGAGATGCCAACAACAGCGCAAGCCAGCATAAAAAGCATCAACCTGTTCGCGCGCGCCCGGAGTTGCGATCGCGTCAGACAACGAATGACCGGTGTACTTCTCAGACGAGACGTCGCAATAGCGGCGCACTGACCGGCTGCAACGGGTCGACTTGGGTCGAATGCGGCCTGATCGACGACGGCGCGTTGTGGCGGTCCGTGTCAAACCGGGGTCGGCCATCTGCGGACGTCCGTTTAGGTGCTCACATTGAGGTCCGTGAGTCGGGTCCGCCGCTAAAAGCGGACTATCACGCGTAGCTGATACTGGCGAGTCATACCCGTCGCGTCCACGGAACGATAAATTTTGGAAGATCCTGAAAGGACTGTGCTTGCTCCGCTGACTACGCGCTTACGGCTGACCGTAGAAAGTCGACAAACGCACGCACTTTCGCTGATAAGTGGCGATTCTGTGGATAGAGGATGGAGAACGGGCGGGAGCGTCCACCATATTTCTGAAGAACCTCCACGAGATCGCCACGCTTTAAAGCTTCTGCCGCGGCGAAACGGTAGGTCTGGTAAAGGCCGCCGCTCGCATTGACCCAGGCGACGCACCCTAGCGCATCATTGAGTACCCGCATTCGGCTCTTTATCGGTTGTTCAATCTCGGCCCCTTTTTCATCAGTAAACAACCACTGCATCGGTCGCCCAGTATTAGGGGACACGTATTGAATGCAGTTATGCTTCTCAAGGTCATTGAGCGATAGCGGCGTGCCTCTTCTACGTAAGTAATCTGGTGTACTGAAAACGCCTAAAGACGCATCCTCCAGCTTATATGCCACCAGTCGCGAATCACGCTGGATGCCTAATCGGATAGCAAGATCAAACCCCTCTTCAACAAAATCAATGATCTTGTCGGAGATACTTATCTCGATGTCGATCTGTGGATAGGCCTCGGTGAACCTGGGCATCAAAGGCAGTAAGCGATATGTCCCGTAAGCGGCACTGACGCTGATGCGCAGCAGCCCACTCGGCACTGTCTGTGCGCCGGTGATCGCGCGCTCGGCCTCGGCGATTTGATCGAGCGCTATCTGACACTCCTTCCAATAAAGCTCCCCTTCATTTGTGACCTTGACGCTGCGCGTTGTCCGCGAAAACAGGCGCACACCAAGGCGCTGTTCGAGCCGACTGATCGATCGACTGACCGCTGCCGGGGTTACGCCAAAAACCTCGGCCGCGCCTGTGAAACTTCCCAACTCCGCGGCTTTACAAAATTGCTCGATGCTGCCGAGCTGGATCGATTCGATGGCGGCCATTGTTTGTTCCAAAATGTAATAGATGAATTGATGTTTACACCATTTATGTATGGACAGCAAGGTAATAAAGTGCATTCACTGCTCGCGCAGACAAGGAATTGTGACCAGCTCCTATACGCATACGGGTTGGCGCCATCTTCAACTTACATTCAGGAACGACGCAAATGACTACCAAACTGCACGTCTTCACCTCGCCCTCGGCCTTCCCCAACCCACAGCGCCTGCGTCTGTTCATGCATGAAAAGGGGATCGCAGATCAGTTTGACGAAACCATCTATGACATGACGCCGGTCGGCGAACAGCGTGGCTGGCGTCACTTGAAAATGAATCCATGGGGCGAAACGCCGACGCTTGAACTTGCTGACGGTAGCTTCCTTTCCGAGACTGCCGCCGTTGTCAGATATCTCGACCAGTCCTATCCCGGTCGAAAGATTATGGGCGACACGCCCTTGGAGCAGGGCTTGGACAATATGTGGGACAACCGCATCTGGGTTCACATCCTGTATCGGATTGTCACGGCCTTCCACGTTTTGCATACGGGTCTCGGTTTCAAGCTTGAACTGACGAAGAACGAGGCATGGGGTGAGCACTGCCGCAAGGAAGCATTGGCCCATGCCGCGCTGGTCAACAAGCATCTGTCGGACGGACGGCAGTGGCTGCTGGGCGGTGATGAACCGACCTTCTCTGACATAACGCTGGCGACCGCAATCGCGTTCTCGAAGTTCCCGGTGAACGCCACTCCGCTCGACGAGCGTTTTGAATTTTTGGATGCCTACTGGCAGCGTTGGCAACAACGGCCGAGCTTCAAGGCCGCCTATGCCGACGGTAACAGCGGCATACCGGAGCTGGATAATCGGGCATAAAATGGGCTGGGCATCGCGCGACGCTCAGGAAAATGAGCCCGCGCGATCCGGCGACGTCATACCTCACGACGCGTTGGGCACTTTATACTCAGCAGCTTACACAGGCGGCGGTACTGGCCGCCCCAACCATCGCAGGCGCACTATCCATTGCTGTGCTCAATGACATTACGAATGTCGGCGCTTGTTCGGCCCAATATTTTCGGCATAGGAACATTGCGCGATATGGTCAAGAAAACCTCTCCCGAACAACGCCGTGAGCTAGGTACCTTCCTCTCCAGTCGACGGGCGCGTCTGCAGCCTAAGGAATTTGGTCTGCCTGAGGGCCCGCGGCGCACACCGGGCTTGCGGCGCGAAGAAGTCGCCGTGCTCGCAGGCGTCAGCGTCAGTTGGTACACCTGGCTCGAACAGGGACGCGACATCCAGCCCTCCGCAGACGCACTGCGGCGCATCTCGAAGATTCTCAAACTCGATCGGGTCGAATCCTCTCATCTCTTTGCGCTTTCGGCCCGTGAGGAACCGGCCGTCGTGACCACCGGCGGAGTTACCGAAGGTCTGGATAGGCTGGTTCGCGCGATCAACCCCATCCCTGCCTACGTGCGCAACACGCGATTAGACATACTCGCCTGGAATGATGCGATTGCGGACCTTTTCGTCGATTACGGCTCGCTGCAGCCGCACGAGCGCAATACGTTACGCCTGCTGTTTCTCTATCGCCCCTATCGCACGCTGATCCTCGATTGGGAGCAGATGGCGCGCGGCATGATCTCCACGTTCCGCGCCTCGCGCGCGCATGCGCAGGACAAAGTTCCGTTCGACGATCTGATTAATGAACTCTCGCAACAGAGCGCTGAGTTCCGTGACTGGTGGCAGGACACGGACGTGAAAGGTTTTGATGAGGGCAGCAAACGTCTGCGGCATCCGACTTCCGGACATATCGATTTCACGTATGTTGCGTTGACGCCGGAGGGTCGGCCCGACCTTTCGCTGGTGACGTATATCCCGCGCCATACTGCCTATGACACGCAGTCATAGGATTACAAGACGCCTTCTTCACTCGAATCGCTTTGTCTAGACTGGCATCACTAAATCGCAAACGGGTGTTTGCGAACAAAACCCAAGTCTGAAGGTAAGTATCATGAAACTCATTCAATCACTCGTCGTCGCCGCTGCTTTTGCTATTCCGGCTGTATCGTCGTTCGCCCAGTCAGAGGCACCTGTTAGCCGTGCGCAAGTGCGTGCTGATTTGGCTCAACTTGAACAGGCGGGCTACCAGCCGGGTGCTGGCGACCAAGCAACTTATCCGGTGCAGATTCAAGCCGCCGAAGCACGTGTCACCGCGAAAAATAACGCCGCTTCGGGTTACGGTGGAGTCTCGGGCGGATCATCCTCATCAGGCGCCTCGCTTAAGCCAACCGCCAATATCGCTACGAAGTCGATCTATTCGGGTCACTAAGCTGATCTGGAGCATCGGCAAAATGCGGCCTAAGGCTGGTTGCTGTCTTGATCGATAGCAAGCCAGCCATCTTGTTTTAGTACCTCCTCCTACGGCATATTTGCCGGTGGATCCCGCCCAGCTACGGCTGGCTTTTTTTTCGTACGCCGAGCTACCGCTAGATAAGAAATCAAAATGCGTTTGCTCAATTTCTTTGCCATTCGATAGCGGCACCTAGCGGCTTATCTTGATCGGAACTGGATGGTCCGCGCCCGACCCGCATTTCTGCCCATGTGGGCATCACGCGTATCGATCTCACGTATGTCGCAATGACGCCAAGGGTCGGCCCGACCTTTCCCTGGTGACGTATATCTCACACCATGCTGCCTATGACCCGCAGTCATAGGATTACGAGACGCCTTCTTCACTCAGATCGCTTTGCCTAAACTGACCATCAGAGCAGCACCTCATTCGCTGATTTCATCTGTCAAGGAGGCAATAACGATGTCGAATCACAACGCTCAGCCAAACACTAACGCGGTCAACGTCGCGACCTCGCGTAACCCTGCGACCAACGAACTGATCGCAACCTATACATTCCAGTCTGCCAACGAAGTGGAGCGCCTGCTTGTTGATAGTGCTGCAGCTTTCCGCCTGTGGCGGGCGACGCCGATGCGAGAACGCGTCGCTGCCTATCATCGCCTGTCGGCGATCTTGCGGGAAAGATCAGATAGCCTGGCCGCTCTCATCACCGCCGAGATGGGCAAGACCATCGGCGCAGCGCACGCAGAGGTCGAAAAATGCGCCGCCACCATCGAGTGGATCGCAGAAAATGGCCCTGCGATCATCGCAGACGAACCGGTCTCAGTCGATAGCGATGACGAGGTCCATGTTTCGTATCTGCCCATCGGCACGGTTCTGGCCGTCATGCCATGGAACTTCCCTTTGTGGCAGGTGGTACGCGCCTCTGGTCCGATCATGTTGTCGGGTAACGGCTTTTTACTGAAGCATGCGCCCAACGTTATGGGTTCTGCTTATGCCCTGCAGGAGGCGTATGAAGCTGCCGGCTTTCCAAAAGGACTTTTCGCCAATCTGAATACCGACAACGAGACAGTAGCCCGCACGATCGAGGATGATCGGATCGCGGCGGTCACGCTGACAGGAAGTATGCGCGCGGGCTCGGCGGTGGCTGCCACAGCAGGAAAAGCACTCAAGAAGAGCCTGCTGGAGTTGGGCGGCGCTGACGCCTTCGTTGTCCTGTCCGATGCGAATATCGATCTGGCAGTGGAAGCGGGCATTAAAGCGCGATTCCAGAACGCCGGGCAGGTCTGTCTGGCCGCCAAGCGGTTTATTCTTGAAAAGCCCATCGCCGAAGAATTTACTCGCAAGTTCGTTGCTGCCGCAAAGCAAGTAAAGGCGGGGGACCCGCTTGATCCTGAGAGCACGATCGGGCCGATGGCGCGCCACGACTTGCGCGACGAACTACACCAGCAGATCGAACGTACCATTGCGGCCGGCGCGACCCTGCTGCTCGGTGGCAAGAAAATTGAGGGCACCGGCAACT
>NZ_JARESX010000119.1:0-14792 GCF_046026435.1 Paraburkholderia sp. RL17-381-BIF-C
GCTTGCCCACCGAAACGTCGGTAGCTAGTCATTGTTTGGGAAGTTGCGAGAAAAACAACGACTGCGGGACTTCCGCGCTCACGAATTAACTAGAGCTACAAGAGTCTCGGAGTAGTTATGCTGGCCCCGGCGTTGATCAGAACAATGATTCCGACCTGTTGTCATTGCCCCGTTTGACGAACGCCGTGGCTGGGGGAGTTATGCGGGTTCGCTTTGCTGAGCGGCGAACCGTCCTTCTCGAATGTCACGCGACTGACCTGGTCGAACCGACGCGCGTTGTAAAAGCCCAGCGCGGCGAAGCGGTCCTTGCACGTGGGCCCTTCGAATACTTGCACTCCATTCCTCTTCGCCATGCCCTCGACAAGGCAAGGCGCCGCTTCGAAGCGCAGAGATCCGACACGCCCTGCAGGAATGAGGAAGAAGTGCAAGCGGCAAGAACCTAGTCTTGATGTCATCGTGGTCGTGTCGATGGCCCGGTCAAAGTCTCAACGAACGGCTTGAGCGCGGCGCTGAGCATGAACTCAATCATGTTCCCGCGGAAGAGCCGCGGCTTATTTCCCGGAGAAAAGGAGCAAATCGATGAGCGATCTAGTCGTTGTAAGCTTCAAAGGCGAAGAAACAGCCGACCAGGTGTTGACCAAACTCCACCAGATGCAAAAGGAACATCTGATCGACCTTGAGGATGCCTGCATCGTGGTCCGTAGCGCGAAGGGCAAGGTATACCTCAAGCAAGCCGTCGATCTCGTCAAGATCGGCGCTGTCAGTGGCGCGGCTTGGGGTGGTCTATTTGGTGCACTGGTTGGGCTGATGTTGCTGAATCCCCTCGCCGGACTGGCAACGGGCATGGCGATTGGTGCTGGCACGGGCGCATTGTCGGGCGCGCTCTCGGACTATGGAATCGATGACGATTTCATGCGTTCGACGGGCCAGAACATTGAGCCTGGTTCGTCAGCGCTCTTCATCCTCGTGCGTCGCGTGAATTTCGACAAGGTCCTGCCAGAGCTGAAGCCTTTCGGCGGAAAGGTATTAAAGACGTCTCTCACGAACGATCAGGAGGAACGCCTGCGGAAGGCGCTGGAGAGCCTGAACGACAGTGGTACAGCATAGACATCGCTGCGCTGCATCAGGCTTGTGAACTTGAATTCTGTAAAGTTCGCATTTGGGCCGGACCGGTACCCCGACAATTTAAGCGGATTATTCTGGGGGGACGTCGATCACATCGACGCGCAATTCGACATTGGAGTGTGCTCATGCCTTCGCGAGCAGATGCGATATTCGTGGTGTCGAGCATCACCTGCTTCACGCACGCGCCATCTCTCGCCAATCCAAAGATCAGTGACGTCGATCTCAATGCCGTCATGCCGCGATTTTTGATCTGCGTGCTGGAGGTGATGATCTCCGCTTCCAACGACCGTGATTGCATGCGCGCTACGTCGGTGCGATAGCGAAATTCGGCTGGATCTCTTATGGAGCGCTACATGACAAAGGGAAGTTGCGTCGACATCCGGAAATCGAATGTTGAGGCGCACGAAGCGCCGATGACCGTGGACGAACAACTCGACGAAGCGCTCGGAGAGACCTTTCCTGCGAGCGATCCAATCGCCGTTCACCCCGAGCCCGAACAACCCGCGAAGACGCAAACTTAGTCGGTCGTCGGTACTAAGCGGGATCATGTCGATGTGATCTGGCGCCGACGCATTGACGCGTCTACGGCAGCACCTTTCGGGGCGAATCAAAGACACAAGGAGCGAATATGCCTGAGACGGAAATCGCGCCCGGGGACGCCGGCCCGCACGACGAGCAAGTCTCGCTGCGCAAGCTCTTCGAACCCGTAAAAGTCGGACCCTACAACTTGCGTCATCGTGTCGTGATGGCGCCCCTGACGCGTTCGCGTGCGAGCCGACCAGGCAACATACCGTCGCAGCTCAACGCCTGCTATTACGCGCAGCGCGCAGCGGCTGCGCTTATCATCAGCGAGGCGACACAGGTGTCGAGGCAAGGACAGGGATATGCATGGACGCTCGCCTGTTTGCACATCGTCAATCCCGCGCAGGCGGCGACCGGCGAGGATGTCGCTTTCACGGCGCGCGCGAAACGCATGAGCGAGATGATACGCCGCACCTACCGTGGCGTGCTGATGGTCGCGGGCGGATTCGACGGCGCCCGTGCGGAAAGATGGCTCGAGGACGGCAACGCGGACCTGATCGCGTTCGGACGCTTGTTCATCGCCAATCCCGACCTTCCGGAACGCTTGCGGTCGCGCGCTCTGCTCAATTCGCCGGATCCGTCTACGTTCTACGGAGGCGGTGAGCGCGGATATACCGACTATCCGTCGCTCGCGCAGGAGCGAGGGGAAGCCCCACGGTCCGTCATCGATGGGCGTTGGAGATAGAGTGTTGTTGACCGGCAAGCTCGCTAGCGTGACGCGACGATTGGCGATGCCCGCCGAGCCAGCGACCAATCACACTGAGAGGTGCATCATGGCTGTCACTACTTGGGTTGTCGTTGCCGACGGCAGCCGCGCACGAATCTTCGAGACACCGGGACTCAAACTGGACTTGCGGGAAGTCGAAGACCTCGTCAATGTCGTCCCTGGTGGACGGGCGCTGACCGAGAAGGATCGCGAAAAATTCGCGAAGACCGTCGCCGACTACATCGAACAGGGACGGCTCCATCAGCGGTATCAGCGATTGCGATTTGCCGTCGAGCCGAAGTTTCTCGGGATGCTGCACGCGCGTCTGAGCGAGAGGACGCGTCATTTGATTTTCGAAGAGATCAACGAAGATCTCTCGGCCCTCGATGCGCGCGAAATTCAAGCGCACCTGCAGAGGCATTAACGGCGACCTGCCCGGTCATAGACCGCATCAAATGTGTCATCCATTGAAAGGTCACGGTCGGGAGATTATTCCCCTTCTCTCAGGCCTGTCCCTGCTTACCTCCGACAATTTCAGCCATCATCGAATCGACGAGCGCAAGCACGCATTTTGTCTTTCGCTCGCCTGGTTGCAGCGCCGGTCTGCACAAACATCCATCGAGGTCGAAATGAGGGCCGGTGTTCTGGCTTTCGCACCTGGCTCATGTTGAGCCCAGAGCACCATCGGTGCCCGACTGGGGTCCAATTGAGTATTGGTAGTCAGCCCATCCAAAACTCAACTGCTTGACAGTTCAGCGAACCGCGTCACTTCCGGAGCTCGATTGATCGGGCTGGCGAGTTCGTTCTCCAGCGATAGAAGAACCGTTTCCTCAGTCCCTCGGCCGACTACCGCCAAGCGCAGGTCCAGGCGGCCTCGGATCCTCCGCGCGCCAGTCGGCATTGCCATCAATGATCGCTCGTCGTCTCTATTTCGCTCCTTCGCGCCCAGTATGCCCGGCTGTCCGTTGCTCAGCCATTGCTTGCCTCGCCAGCGCGCCCAAAGTGTGTATCTCCTTTTCAACGTCCGGGGTCCACGGACGGCCATAGTTAAGCCGGATGTGACGGCGAAATTCTCTGCCGCATGAAAAGATTGCACCGGGCGCTATCGCGATTTCGTGCGCTTCCGCCATTTCGAACAACTGCACTGCCTCTACTCCTTCTGGAAGTTGCACCCATAGAAAGAATCCGCCCGGCGGTCGCACCACCAGTGTCCCTTTGGGGAAGTACCTGACGACCGCGGCCACCATCCGGGTCTGAAGGGACGCCAGTTCGCGGCGCAGCTTACGTAGAAGCCGGTCGTAGTCGCCATGCTCAAGGTAGTCCGCAATTGCGCATTGCGCGGGCACAGACGCCGGGGCCATCGTCAGCCAACGTGCGTGCTCAATTCTCACGGCGTAGCGCCCCGCCGCAACCCAACCGAGGCGCAGACCCGGCGCAAGGCTCTTCGAAAACGAACCGCAGTGCAGCACGAGACCTTTAGAATCGAAGCGCTTCGCCGGATATGCCGGCGTCAAGCCAAAATGCAGTTCGCGGAATACGTCGTCCTCGATGAGCGGCACGTCATGTTTTGCCAGCAACCTTACGAGCGCCTCCTTCCGTTCATCGGAGAGCGTCGCGCCTGTAGGCTGGTGCAGCGTCGTCATAAACCAGCAAGCCCGTACCGGATGCTGCCGCAACGCTTCCTCTAATACGCCGAGGTCGAGCCCACGGTGTGGGTCGACAGGGATTTCCACGGCCTTCAGACGGAGGCGCTCAACCGCATCTCGCACAGCGTGGAAAGCGGGCCGTTCTATTGCGATGGTGTCGCCAGGCCGCGTTAGAACCTGCAGACAGAGTATCAGAGCATCGAGCGCGCCACTCGTCACAACAACCTCATCGATTGGAACCGTAACACCTGTGACAATGTAGCGCAGGGCGATCTGGCGACGCAGATCTGCTTCCGCCTCTCCCGCCGACAAGGCGTCCCGGGAACTCGCCATCCTCCGGGTTGCTGCAGTCAAAGCACGCGAAATCCAGCTAAACGGGAACAACTGGGCACATGGCTCCGAAGAGCCAAGCCCCGGACGCGCGCATCGACGTTGAGCCTTCATGAAGCGGATAATCAGACTGTCACCGTCAGCCTCCTCAATACTGCGCTTCGATACGATCGCTAGTGATTTCGTTGACGCGGGCCGACCCGCGACGAAATAACCCGACCGAGGCCTTGCGACGATCAGGCCTCGTCGTTCGAGAGTGTAGTAAGCATGGAAAACGGTTGAAGGGCTCACGCGGTAGGAACTGCTCGCCTGGCGCACCGACGGAAGTCGCACACCCGGCTCAAGCGTACCGTTCGCAATCAGGCTTTCGAACTCCGCCGCCAGTTGGAGATAGCGCTTCATTATTCTGTCATGCTAATTAAGTGAAGCTGTCTCGACCTGCTACGATTGCGGGTGGAACGCTTCGTTTAGAAGTTTCGGACCCGCCAGCCGAGCACGGTCGAGGCTCCCGCCCCAGTTGAGGACGGTGCGTTGGCGGTCTCAAGAAATACCTTCAGCCGGCTGGGGCCTAGTGCACGGCTATAGAAGAACCCTTGACCAAACTCGGCACGGCTCGCCCGCGCAACGTTGTGATGCGCCGCGTTCTCAATTCCTTCGACAACTACCACGGCGCCCGTCTCGTGGCCCATGCTCGTCAACGCACTGATCTGTCTGGAGCGCTCATCGGGATCCATTCCCAGCACGTCCCGGTCAATCTTCACCATCTCAAAGCTCATGCCTGCCGGCAGTTCAGGTCCTACGTCAGTGGGACGCGCGGCCGACAAGGCAAAACGCATTCCTTTATCGCGTGCCTGCGCCATCATCGGGATGAGACGTTTTTTGTACTTTTTCGCGCTGCCTGCCCCGATCTTTAGTATTAACGGCGGAAGACCGAGGGAGCCAACGTCGGCCAGGTCCGCGATGAACGAGGAACTTACCAAGTAAGAAGCAGGAGCGGTAACGCCCAGGTAGAGCGATTTCGGAACGCCGATTTCCCGCAGTTCCTGAGCGGCACGCGACAGGACGAATCGAGTCATCGGTCCGATCAAACTACTGTTCTCAATGAACTTCATATAATGAGCGGGGCCCAGCGCGCCGTACTTCTGGTTGTCCCAACGCAACAACGCGTCGACGCCGACGCACCTTGCTTGCCTGACGCCAACGACGGGTTGGTATTCAACATGGAACTCGCCGCGACGCAGCCCTGCACGCGCAGCACGCAGCAGCGAGTTGTCGTAGCGCAACCACCTTTTGAGGGCCCAACCGACAACAACGACCAAAACCGCCACCAGGATCGGCCACAATACAAAGCCCAATATGGTCCATAGCGAGGGACGCTGCGTAGCAATGCTCGCTGAAGGTCGAACGGATGCGGGTATGTCGGCGCCGATCGAAGGCGAGATCGCTCGCTCTTCGCAACCCTTACCCAGTGAGCAATCCGGGGGCGACATTGTTGGTGATTCAGGCGACTGCTCCGCCCCGTCAATCCGCGAGGCGAGACGGGCCACCGCGTCAGAGGCCAGAAACCCGCCTCGAACGTCCGCCTCGTAGTCGCTGATTTGCCACGGCAGTTCCCTAAGCAGCGTCACAACGCTCGGCCTCGAACTGTCCGTTGCAGCAGCGGCGCCAGTGACATCGGCGCGCGTGTCGTCGAGCGAATCGCAAGTATTAGTCCGTAGAGGCATCGGCCCGGCGACCGGTCCGGCAACGGCAGCGGGAACAAGGGGCAACTGCGCAATGGACACGCAGGCTGAGCCAAAGTGAATGGGGGGTGCCGGTGGACCAGCAAGCCAGTCCGTCAATTGCTGCCAGACGTTGCGTTCAAACGAGAGACTGCGGCTCGAGCCAGTTTCGGACGGACCTGCAAAAGCGAGCGAGGTGCCTGCGCAGATGACCAGGACGACTGCGAACCCTCGACTCGAGGCACGACGGAGCGCGATGAGGGCGCGGCGCCTGATTGTTGATACCGGGAACGCAAATGCCATTGATTTATCGCTAGAAGAATTTGGCCTGAAAATCGTTATCAGTTGGACCGCTACACGTAGGCGAAACATCGAAAGAAGTGGAACCGGTCTGCGCCGCACTTTGCCAGCGTGTGTGGGTCCGCAATAGAAGCAGATTGCAAAAGAAAAGCCGTATCAGATTGAAAAGCGGCTATCTTCAGGCGTTGGGTGTGTGTGCGAGCGCGACGGGTCCGACGCCCGCAATGATGCTATTTGTAAGGAGCACACAAGTTGAAACGGTACGAGCGGTTAGCCGACCAAATCAGTGAGCTCATCAAGCGCGGTGATCTGCCACCCGGCGCGCGCATTCCTTCGGTTCGCGCGGCGTGCAAGGCATGGGGCGTGAGCCCCGCGACGGTATTTCGGGCCTACTACCTGCTAGAAAATCGGGGCACGATCAAAGCGCGCCCGCGTTCAGGCTATTTCGTATCGCCGACCACCGGAGAATTACCGCGGCAAAGGCCCGGGACTTCGCCCGGTGCCGACCCGACGACCGTCAATATCAGCGACCTTGTCTTTGAGGTTCTCAAGACGATCAGGCAGCCCGAAACTGTCCCACTTGGATCAGCTTTCCTGAGCCCTGCGCTGTTTCCAATGGCGCGCGTCGGAAAGTCGTGCGCGGCTGTCAATCGTTCAACGCACCTAGCCAGCATGGTCGACGGCCTGCCGCCGGGGTATGAAGGATTGCGCCAGCAGATTTCGTTGCGTTACCTGATGTCGGGGATGATGGTGCCCGTCGACGAGATCGTCATTACGAGCGGTGCACTCGAAGCCCTGACGCTCAGTGCCCAGTTGCTCGCCGCTCCAGGTGATGTCATCGTGATCGAAAAGCCGACGTTCTATGCAGCGCTGCAGGCTATTGAGCGTCTAAGGCTGAACGTAGTGGAGATTCCTGTCGACCCGGTGAAGGGTCATGATCTGGATGCGCTCGCTCGGACGCTACAGCAACATCCGGTTCGGGCCTGCTGGTTCATGACCTCGTTCCACAATCCGACCGGGGTGACGCTGGGCGACTCCAGGAAGCAGGCGCTGGTTGATCTGCTCGCCAGACACGACGTGCCGCTCATCGAGGATGATGTCTACAACGAACTGCATTTTGGCCCGGACCCGGTGCGTCCGGCCAAATTCTTTGACCGGAAAGGTCTTGTCATTCATTGTGGATCGTTCGCGAAGTGCCTTGCGCCCGGATATCGTATCGGCTGGGCGGCAGCAGGAAGGTTCGCGGGCGAGCTGGAACGTGCGAAATGGATGACCACGCTATCGGCCAGCATGCCGGCGCAGCGCGCAATCGCCGACTATCTGGAACACGGCGGCTACGAACGCTTCCTGCACAAACTCCGTCGCGAGTTGGCCCATCAGCAATCGCAGATGCTCGACGCGATCAGCCGGTACTTCCCGGCCAATACGATGGCGACCAAGTCTGACGGCGGTTATTTCACATGGGTAGCGCTTCCGGATCACGTAGACTCGATACAGTTCTTCCAGGCTGCGCTCAGCAATGGCATCAGTATCGCGCCCGGACCTATCTTCTCTGCGGACGGCGCCTTTCGCCACCGTGTGCGTCTGAATTATGGATACCCGTGGTCGGCGCGGCTCGATAAAGCGGTCGCGACACTAGGCGCCCTGTGCGCTGATGAATCGCGTTGCGGCGCTAAGCTCGCCGGTCCGGTTCGGCCGACATAATACGGGCGTCGATCTCAATCTCCTTAGGGTCTTAACCCCTGCCACTCGCGATAGGTTGAGTTGGCGAACCGAAAACGTCGCTCACCATCGACGTAAGCGACCAGCACCGGCAGATTGTCAGAGATGGCGCGCAAAGCTTCGTGCGTGACTCCCAATTGTCGCTCGGCGGTCGTCAGTTGCTCACGCGCCTGCGCAGAACTTCCGAGGCCTCATGTGCTCTCCGTTGCAACGCAGCCTTCCGCGCATGGCTAGAAAGCGCCGGTCCACCTTCACGTAATCGAACCGGAAGTCCGCCAGAAGGTCAAAATTGCTGAAGCCGGTGCCGAAATCGTCGAGTGACAGGCGTACGTCGCGTTGCCTCAAGTGCCTAAGCGCCGTGAAAACTCACGGCGTACGCTCGACGCAGCTGCGCTCAGTGAGTTCCAGAACGAGGCGCTCCAGCACCGGACCGGCGGACTCGCAGATATCCTCGACAAAGCGGTCCTCCATCAGATGCCGCGCGCAGATGTTTACCGATATATGCCTGTGCTAAGGGAACGGCAGTTGGGTAAGTGCGTTATTCGCCTCGCGCAGCACGAAACAGGTCAACGCGCTGAGCAAACGCGTGCCTTCGAGCTCTCCAATGAACACTCCCGGGCCCCCGGCTCCGAACTTTGGATGGCCCCACCGGAGCAGAGCTTCGACGCCCGCGCAGTGTCGCGTGCGTGTGTCTACGATGGGCTGATAGACGACATGGAACTTCCCGCGGCGAGGACCGATGCACGCCGCGCGCTGCAATCTTGCTTTTTGGGCGGATCCGGTACCCAACGTACACAACTGCGCAGCAAGCCGATAGTGCGATAACCAACACGATGGCGTCGCGAGATGGGATAAGGCCGGCCGCGAGCAAGCCAGCTACGCTCGACGTAACGGTAACGGCGACGGCGACGGCCACCGCCTCGACAAGATGCTCTTCGAATACAGGTCGCAACCGGCGTATTCGTGCTGTGTAGCGTTGCAAAAATCGCATGAGGTTGTTTTCGCACGGTTATCTAAGTTGCGAACTATGACCTGACTGCGTTTCCAAAACGAGTAGCAGTTACGCGCCAAAACATGCGTATCAGATCCGCAGCCATACGCAGTAAGTCGGCGCGGCACTCCCTGGGGCAGACTTGTCTCCTTACTCAGCGGCTCGCGCGCTCGCCTTAACCATTAAGACGAAAACCAAGGCACGGCGCGGCACAAGCATGATCCCAGCGGCTTTGCGTCGGCTCGCCGGATTAGCAAGCTGCAATGGATGATTTGGCAAGTCGTTATGACGGCGCTCGACAAAGTTTCACGAAAATGATCGCCATCGGTGGAGTGGCAGCGAAGATCGCGCCGCCCGGGGTATGGAGCATCAAGTGCGCGAAGGGCTTGCGCGACGGCCTGATTCGCTTCGCGACCGGGGTCGAAAGCTCATCCTTGGTACAGGCCATCGCTAACGGACTACTCCCCAGAGAGGTGATCAACCTGCCGATGACACAACGCCTACCGAAAGTCCGCTGCCGGTATCGAAGCCGACGCCTGAACGTCATCCTTGGCGTCTACACGAACGACTGCAGATGGCCGAACCCGGGCCGACGGCGAGCGCACCAAATCGACCCACCGGAGACGTTCAGTAACTACTCACCACCGTCCGCAGCACCCCCAATAGCCTACGGCCCGACTCGGCGTCACGCGTTATTCTCTCCGCCTGACGGACGGTCGGTCGGGCGCGGTTCAGGTCAAAGCGCCTGAAGGTCCATCAACGCGCTTCCATGCCGCGCGCATGCGCGCTTAGAATGTCCCGGTTGCTTTACTAACATTAAGGCCCCGCTGGAAGACTTCGATCGCATGGACCGAATTCCGCTTGCACGCCGCAGGGCAATGGCGGCCGAACTGCTTCTGAAGGGAGAGCGTCCCACGGTCATCGCCCGTAAGACCGGCTTGAGCTTGCCGACGCTACGCAAATACAAGGCCGTGCTGAGCCGCGGAGGCCGGGATGCGCTTACCCAGCTAAACGAATATGGATCAAAACCACGGCTGAACGAAGAAGCGATAAGTTGGGTTGTCAGCGCTATCAAACATTCGCCAAAGGTACATGGCATTGCCGCTACAGTCTGGACTGTCGAGCAGGTACGCAACGTGATCCGGCAGCGCTTCGGAGCCACCTATTCCGCATCGTACGTCACCACCATGATCCGGAAACTCGGACTTGCATACCGCCTCACCTATCCTGCGGCCGCCGCTACCGACCACAGACGACAAAGACCTTTCAGCGACAGTGATGCGACCCGAAGAAGAAGCGCTGCAAGAATGCTTCTCGCAGGTCAGAGTGCGGACGAGGTCTCGCAGGCGCTGAATATCGGCCTGAAAACTATCAAAGGTTATAAAGCATTGGTGGACAAGAAGGGGCTTGACGCGCTGGATGAGTTGACTGCCCCCGGGCATCCTTCGACTCTCGATTCGAAAGCGCTTAAAAGGCTAAAGGCCGCGCTGGAAAAAGGTCCACTCGCCCACGGCTTCGAATCGGAGCTGTGGAGAAATCGTGATGTGCAAACCCTGATCAGGCGCAAGTTCGGCATCGACTATTCCAACGGCTACGTTCGCAAGCTGGTTGCGAAGGTGGGACTTGTCGATCGCATGCATCCGGCAAAACAACGCACCGAAAAACCTCGCACATTCAACGATGAGTTACTTGCGTGGATAGCCATGACCGTGAAGCAGTCACCCGGGAGCACGGCATGGACGGCGACCACTGGAACAATGCGCGCCTACGCGCGGTAGTTCAACAGCGTCTGGGAATCGAATATTCGCGAAGCTATATCCGGGAGATCGCCATCCATGCCGGCGTTGCCGACCTGATTACCCGGCGACGGAACTGAATCCCGGTACGGGGAAGCAATCCGCCTGGAGCGACGACAGTCGGCATCCTCTATCAGACTCGGGGCAAACGAAACAGCGCTTGATTGCCGATCCGTGCCTCATGCCACTGCCTGTGACCGCCCCCTTGAGTCTTCCTGAAACGGCTCGTGAGCGGTCATTTCTGGCTCAGCATGAGCCAATCTTCGAAGTCATCTGGTTAGCCCGGTACACACAGGACAGTCATCGCCGCAAAACCCGGCATCAAAATACCTGCGCGCGTCGATGCTGTTGCCATAAACCGATTCGAGACGGTCTATAGCTCGATCCGAGGACACACCAAGGTCGCGTTGTTCACGACCGAGCAGGTTTGCACAATACTGATCGTAGCTACGAAGGGGATTCCTACGAAGGGGATTCATATGCATGGCTAATTTCCTTGTCGCGGCCCTTCGGTAAAGCTCTCGTAAAAAGGGAGCACGGACGAACCGGGATCAGCACGCTAGTCCTTGGGATGCCCCGCCGCGTACAAAAGCTATTCCGTCGCCGCGCGCCCACCCTTTCGATAGATCAAGGCGTCATAGTTCGGGAGAATTGAGGAGAGGTGCCCTATCAGCCCTACCGGAAGAGCCGCCCCCGCAGGGAAAGCCTGCGCCATAGTTGTACCGCTCTCGACCCTGTGCGGTCTGGCGTCTTTCTCAATTGCAGACGTCGGCAGAAGCTTCAGTCAGGGATCGGTCCACCTTGGGATTACCCGATCTCAAAGCGGTTTTTCCGGCTTTGGCTATCGTGCTGTCGTGGGCGTCAAGTGGTGCCGTATTTTTGCCCTCTTAAACACGCTCCAAAAAATCGTGCCGGTTTTCGCTGGCCGCGTAAATCCGCAAAAAAAAGCCTACCGTGAGAGTCGGCAGGCTACAGAAACACACGCCGAGAAATGAGGGTTTCGTCTCCCGGACCGATCAAGATATCCAGATACCATTTCCGAGTCAACGTGAAACGCTGTTGAATGACAAAACAAATTGCGGCAGGAAAAATCTACGAGTCGGAAGTATTCACGAGGTAAAACAGTCTGAATTTACAGTCGGAGCGAGCAGTTCACTCCAGGCCTACCCCTGTTTTTTGTGACGTTCCTGGCCGGCCGCTCCGTCATGCAAAAGTCAGACAAAAACGCCCCGCCAAATCGGCGTGCGCTATCGGCACGGCGTGGCGTTCAGCGCATAGACAAACTTCCCGGCGGCGCTGTCGCACTCCTGCAACTGCCGAAGAATGTCAGCGCCCCATTCCCATCTCCGGCCGTTATGCCCGTCATCCCTGCTGTATCCGACACGTCGCCCTTCCACGTGAGTGCCGCATCGTCGCGGAAACGAGTCAGAAAAATAGGCTAGCGGAAGCGGAAGGCCATCGCGGTAGAGGCACAGGAACCATATGACATCTGCAACGCTTTCATTGTAAAGATCGGCGCGCACGGGACTGCGCACCAGCGCACTCCACGCCACTTCGAGACTGTCAGGATCGGATGAACGAATTTCAACCTGGAAATCCTGCAACGTTGTCGTCCAGCGGTTGCCGGCAAGTGCGATACGGCCGAACTTGAACAGAACGCCTGTCGGACCGCTCCGCCGGATTGGTGGGCCGAGGGAGGCGACCGGATAGTCCTTGGTCGCAACGCCACCACTTGCAGACCCCGCCCCTTTGATGTTCCGGCCATGTTTCATTGTCGTACCCGAGGTCCATCCAGCATTCGAGAGTATCCCTGGATAACCTAGCCATGATGATGCATGTCAACGCGGCCGCTTGCGCCCAGCCCGATTGGCAGAGCACGCGACAGTCGACGCGATCTCGTATGGCTGAAATGTCACCATCTCCCTCATTCAGCCATGGGAATGCGACGGTCGCTTGACGACCGAACCTGGAAATCCGTAGACCAACACAGCGCCGCCATCCGACGACGACCGTTCCGCCAGCGCGGCCAATGCACCTCTGCCTCGCAGAGCCATGATGCTTCCTACTGCAGTCAAACGCGTGCTTCCGCGTTGCCTATCGTCATACTTAAGCAGCCTATGTGGAAAGGTAACAGTCTCCACACGTGAAAATGACAGCATTACAATATCCTTTCATATTAGGCGATCGGAGGGCATGCAATGGTTCTATTTCACCGTGGCGCAGCGATTCAGGCTTCGACGACAAGGTACGGAAACACGTTCGTGGCCCGCGCCTGCATTCTGAAAGAAGACGGCGAATCTACCTCATTGGGTGATCTTGGCCAGTTCGCAAACCAGACCTGCGCATACGAGTTTGCGGTGCGCTGTGCGAGTGCGTTCGTGGACGGGGTACCGATGCCTCGCTCTCCGTTCGGCCGATCATCAGCCTTGGACGAAACAGCAAATATCTAACTGCACTCCGCGGCATCCGGCGGCCGCACGCGGCCCTGAGTCAGTGTGCGATGGCCTCCCCGGCAACCAGGTCAAACCGGAAGCCGCCAAGCCAGGAGAAACGCGATGTACAGACCGCTGCTGAGCCGTTTTCAGTACACCCGAAAGCACGGCAAGCGACGGACATATGACGTAACAATGAACCTCGTGCAAAAGGCTTCCGGTGTTCGCGCTTACGCAGCATGGGTGCATTTCGAAACCGAAGTTAAGGGGTCGGGGTTGATGCTCCCGCTCGTTGCCAACACGCCTGATGCCGCCGTACGGGAGGCACGGATGCTCATCCAGAAGGACATTGACGATCTGGTCGGCATCGTCGAGTAAAGGCAGTAACAAACGCGCCTCACGTTTCGCGGCTACCGTACAGACTTACCTAGGCTGATGTGGAAGGGTGATATATGAAATCCGCGCGGACGCACGGCGACTGTGCACTCTCGCGAGACTGGATGTCGTGGACAGTACCTTTCAAGGCCGAACGGGTATCAGTGTCGTCCGGAAAGACAGACTTAACGCTACCTGATCCAGGCTGGCGACATCGGGGCAAATATCACCGATCGGTCCGGCTGAGCATAACAATAGCGGTGCACCATCACACGGGGTATGTCACCAGTTGGAAACATCATGATTAAAGTGGCAATCTCCGATGCACACGCCGTAACGCGCGAAGGTGTGCGCAACGCACTCGAGAGCGCCGGTGGGTTCGAGGTCGTGGGCGAAGCCGTTGACGGCGAAAGTACTCTCGCGCTTGTGGGCTCCACCAAGGCCGGTGTGCTAACGCTTGGCCTGGCGATGCCAGGCATCCATGGTATCCAGCTCATTGAGTTAATCAGGAAGAGTGACCCCTCGTTACGCATTCTCATCCTGACCATGCGTTCGGAGGCGGCTCAGGCTACTCAGGCATTCAAGGCCGGCGCATCCGGCTTCGTCAGCAAGGACAGTCCGACAGCGGACGTTATCAGTGCCGTCAGAAAAGTTGCATCCGGTGGCGTTTACGTGAGTCTTGCGATGGCCGATCAGTTCGCGCAGAGTTTCTTCAAATCGGCGAACGCGTTGCCGCATCAGCGTCTGTCAGATCGTGAACTGGACATATTTCTCCGCATTGCATCCGGTGAGCGGGTCGCAGCGATCGGCAGGACTTTGTGCATGAGCGCAAAAACGGTCAGCTCGCACAGAACGCACATTCTCGAAAAGACCGGATTACAAAACGACGCAGGGCTTGTGCGTTACGCTTTCCGTCACGAGCTACTTGAAGGCGACGGGATCGGGGAATCGCTCCCCGCTGGATAACGGCGTTGCTTTTTAGACCGTTTGCCTCCTGTCCACGGCAAGCAGATGCCGTCATAAAGAAACGTGAAAGTCACGGCTTCACCAAAGGCGACCTGTCCTT
>NZ_JARESX010000120.1:0-14201 GCF_046026435.1 Paraburkholderia sp. RL17-381-BIF-C
TTTTGATCGTTTTCTCGCCACGCTCGGCTATCCGAACTGGGAAGAGACGCAAAACCCGGTGTATCGCCTGTTTCTCGCATCGTAGAGCGGCTCGGGGTTTACCTTGACGTAGCGCGATGCCGCGCGACGAATGAGTCGCGCAGCGAATGCGCCACGAGCCTTGTCTGGACGGCGTTAGCGCCGAATTGTGTCCGCGGTCGCGTGCGGCCAATCAAACCTTTTATCTCCAGACGCAATACGGCCTATCTACCGTATCGCGTTGCGCGATATAACGCGTGGTCGTCAAACTGAGTGCAAATCTAACGCTGCATTCAGGAGACAACTCATGCGCACTCAAGTCGGCATCGTCGGTGCCGGGCCTGCGGGACTGCTGCTTTCCCATCTTCTTCATTTGCGTGGTATCGACTCCGTCGTGCTGGAGTCGCGTGCTCGCGATCAGATCGAATCCACCATCCGTGCCGGCGTGCTTGAACAGGGCACGATGGACCTGTTGACCGAAGCCGGTGTCGGCGCCCGCATGAAGGCCGAAGGCGCGCTGCATCACGGCTTCGAGCTGGCTTTCGAAGGCAAGCGGCGCCGCATCGATCTGACCGGACTCACAGGGCATTCGATTACGGTCTACGCACAGCACGAAGTGATCAAGGATCTCGTCGCGGCACGTATGGCCGACGACGGCAAGCTGCGTTTCAGCGTGTCGGACACGTCGATTCACGGCATCGATACCGACAAGCCGTCGATCCGTTATCGCCACGAGGGCGAAGCGTACGAACTGCAATGCGACTTCGTGATCGGCTGCGACGGTTCGCAGGGCGTGTCGCGCGCGTCGATTCCGCAGGCATTGCGCAAGGATTTCGAACGTGTGTACCCGTTCGGTTGGTTCGGTATCCTGTGTGAAGCGCCGCCGTCATCGGATGAATTGATCTACGCCCGTCACAAACGCGGCTTCGCGCTGATCAGCACGCGCTCGCCGAACGTGCAGCGCATGTACTTCCAGTGCGGCCCGAAAGACTCGGTGGAGAATTGGTCCGACGACCGGATCTGGGCGGAACTGCATGCACGAGTCGATTCGCACGATGGCCGACAAATCGTCGACGCAAGATCTTTCAGAAGAACATTGTCGCCATGTGCAGTTTCATGTCGAACACCATGCAACATGGCAGGCTCTTTCTGGCGGGCGACGCGGCGCATATCGTGCCGCCCACCGGCGCGAAGGGTATGAATCTGGCGGTGGCCGACGTGCGCGTGCTGACCCAGGCGCTCAACGCTTACTACGTTGAAAACCGCACCGATCTGCTCGACAGCTACAGCGCGACCGCGCTCAAACGCATCTGGCGCGCCGAGCACTTTTCTTACTGGATGACCACCATGATGCACCGTATCGAAGGCGCGTCGCCGTTCGAGCAGCAGCTTCAGGTCGCCGAGCTCGAATATGTGACGACGTCGCGCGCGGCGGCCACCGCCATGGCGGAAAATTATGTGGGCGTGGCCGGCGCTCAGATCTGAGCGGCCAGGGCGAGGCGCCTCGCCGGCATGCCGTGGGTCGTCGCGTGCTGCTGCGCGATGGTCGGCGCGGCGACAACGCGCCTCGTGCCCGACATTGCCTCGAAAGGCCGCGGTGGCGCGCGCACAAAGCATCCGGCCGTCGCACACTCACGCATAGATGAAATCTTCCCCGGCGAATGCAGCGGGACGAAACGACAGCGGCTTATGTCCGCGTTGTCATTTTGCCGGGGTATGCTCTCCCTTTAGTGCGTTCTTCGAAAAAGGGGCAGAGGCAAATGCGGCGTGTCATATTCAACCAGAAGGGCGGGGTGGGCAAATCGACCATCGTGTGCAACCTGGCGGCCATCAACGCCAGCGAGAACCTGCGTACGCTGGTTATCGATCTCGACCCGCAAGGTAACTCCAGCCAGTATCTGCTTGGCAAAGAGGCCAGCGATCTCAAGCCCAACGTCGCGGACTTCTTCGAAACGGCCTTGAGTTTCAGCTTCAGACCCACGCCGGTCTCGACGTTCATTCACCGCACGCCGTTCGAAAACCTCGACGTAATGCCCTCTCATCCGGATCTCGACACACTTCACGGCAAGCTGGAGTCGCGCTACAAGATCTACAAGCTGCGTGACGCGTTGAACGAACTGGACGAGTACGACGCGATTTACATCGATACGCCTCCGGCATTGAATTTCTATACCCGCTCCGCGCTGATTGCGGTCGAGCGCTGCCTGATTCCTTTCGACTGCGACGATTTTTCCCGCCGCGCCCTGTATACGCTGCTCGACAACGTCAAGGAGATTCAGCAGGACCATAACGCCGGTCTGGAAGTCGAAGGTATCGTGATCAACCAGTTTCAGCCGCGCGCGAGCCTTCCCCTTCAACTGGTCGAGGAGTTGATCAGCGAAGGCTTGCCTGTGCTGGAGTCGCGATTGTCGACTTCGGTGAAGATTCGCGAGTCGCATCAGTACGCCAAGCCGATGATTCACTTCGACCCGCGTCACAAACTCGCCCATGAATTCATGGCATTGCATCGGGAATTGATTGGATAGTCTCAGGCATGCCTCGCTAGTCACGCGTGTCCGGATCGCTTTCGCGACTGAAGAATGAATCCGTTGATCATCCCGTTCGGCGCGGGCTCGCGAATGTGATAATCGGGCACGTTCACTCGCTAATGAGGTAATGCAATGCAGGTCTATGGCAGACGCAGTTCGATCAACGTACAAAAAGTGCTGTGGTGTCTCGCTGAACTGGGTTTCGCAGAAGGGCGGGAATTTTCGCGGATCGATGCCGGGCTCGAGTTCGGCGTGATCGACACGCCGCCGTATCGTGCGCTCAATCCGAACGGGTTGGTGCCCACGCTCGTGGATGGTGAGTGCGTGCTGTGGGAGTCGAATACGATCGTGCGCTATCTGGCCGCGAAACACGACGCGCAAACCTTGTTGCCGTCCGAACCCGCTGCGCGTGCCGATGTCGAGCGCTGGATGGACTGGCAACTCGGCACGCTCTGGGCAACGTTGCGCGTCGCGTTCCTCGGTCTGACGCGAGTGCCGGAGGAGCAACGCGACTATGACGCCATCGAGCGTTCATATCGCGAAGCAACGCGACTTCTAGGCATTGCCGACGCTGTCCTCGCGAAACACGACTATCTCGCGCAGGATCGCTTTACCGTGGCCGATATCGGAGTCGGCCTCGCGGCGCACCGCTGGGTGCATCTCGCGGAACGGTTTGCCGACGTGCTCCAGGCGCCGCAGCCCTTGCCTTCGCTGGACCGCTGGCTTCAGGCGGTCAAGGGCAGGCCGGCTTTTTCCGTGGCGGTCGCTCCCTGATTGGGCGTGAGGCGTGGCGCATATGCGCCTCACTCGATCAAAGTGTCGCGAATAGGCCGACCATAATCGCGCCGAATAGAATCCATTTGAATATGTAGTACGTTGGCCGATGCCATGCCTTTAGACGCTTTCCAACCCGTCGCACGGCATACAGATAGTTGAAAATGCGATTCAGAACCCAATGCGATTTCCGGCTTCGTTCGGCGAGGCTGCCGTGCGAAGCTGAATGGCGGAAAACATCCGATTGAACGCGGCCGCCCAGCGAAAATACATTGTTCGGAGTGGAGAGGCGTTCGGAATGGAGACCGGGCCGAGTCGCCGCACTCGCTGAAGCGACCGGGGCTGCGTGGTATAGCGCTGTGAATGACTGCTGCTCCGCAAAACAGGCACTGTGCGCGCCATGCAGAACAGTCCCCGCGTCCGAGCAGAGAAAGTAGCGTTTTTCAAGCAAATGCCTTTAGAAAACACCGGCTGCCCAACCGTTCTTTAATTGTAGTGGCAGCAGCAACAGTGAATTCAGGATTGTCGGATTTATCCCGCCGCGGCGGGCACCTACACTGTATTCACCGCTGCAACAACAGCCCCATCCGCAGCGCGTAGAAAGACAATCTCTGGAGGTGGTTTCATGAAGTCGCTCATTCAAGCTGTTGCTATCGCCGTTGTTCTTGCCGCGCCGGTAGCATCGTTCGCCCAGTCGTCCAATGACGCCGCGTCGCAAGCCGTGCAAGCGCAGGCCTCGGGCCAGCAACAATCGGCTCAAACGGACAAGAGCGGTTATGGCTCAGGCAGCCGTGGCACGTGGCAAGCGGGTTATGGTAACGACACGACGGTGAGTTCGTATTCGCCGCCGATCCGCAACATTCGTTAAGCAAACGACGAAGCGCGCGGCGAACACATCGCCGCGCGGGCGGATTGTTTTCTATGGCGCGCGCAACAGGGTCATTTCGTTGTGCAGCAGCGCCAGCAGATCATCATTACTAGGCCGCGTGCCCCAGTGCCGCGCGCCCGCCACTGACGCAATCGCGATCCACGAGTGAGGTGGAAACCATTCGCGCAGCAGTGTGCCATCCTGACGCAAACACAATTGGCCGGTCTGCTCGCTGTATTCGGCGCAGATCAGCGTGTCGTTGATTTGCGCGGTGACTCGGAGTGGATCGCTGCGTAGCACAATGTTGCTCCCGCGGATTAGGTGGCGCGAATGCGTGCGCGGCACGGTCGCGTCATCAACGCGACCGTGCCGCGTGCATCAATGATCGCCGTGACCGTGACCGTAGCCGCGATCGTCGCCATGGCCATGCCAGCCGTTATCGTGACCGCGCCAGTCGCCGTGCGGGCCACGCGCCTCGTGCCATTCGCGTCCGTCGCGGTGACGCTCTTCCCACTCGCGCCGCTCCCAGTAGCGGTGGCCGTCGTAATAGCGCTCGCCGTACCAGCCCGGACTCACCACGACCACCGGCGGAGCCGGAGCGTAAACCGGCGGCGGGGGCGGGGCATACACGGGTTCGGGCGCGTAAGCGACCCCGGGAATGCCGATGTTCACACCCACATCGACGTGGGCCAGCGCGACTGACGATGCGCCGATTCCGAGTCCCGCAACGATCGCCATGGACAGCCAGCGGTTTCGTGATTTGTTCATGTTGTATTTCCCGCTTCTACGATAGTGAGTGGAAAGTGTTGTGTGGCTCGCGCTCAATAGCGGTCGCGATCGTGATAGCGATAATGGTCATGATCGTGGTAACCGCCCTCGGGGACGACGATGCAACCGCTCAATGCACCGCCGAGCGTGACGGCGAGAATGGCCAGCGCGAAAATTCTTTTCATGACGTTGCTCCTGTTTCCTTGTGACCCGAACTCTACTGACCGGCCGTATTTCCGGTGTGTTTGTGTGTAACAGGACGTGTCGATAGGCGCGTGTGGCGACAACGCGTGTACCGCGTAAGGGGCGCACGCCAGAGCCTGGTGAGAAGAGGGCGGATTATGCGGCGATCGGCGCGCAAGCCATTGAACGCACTGCAAATAAGGCGTGTTGGTCGACCCTTGCGCAAAGCACTGCGGGCCGATCGGCGTGTGGATCGGCGGCACCCGGTCCCGTGGCGGGCAGGATTACCGCATCCATGCCGTACGGATACATTCAGTTGCAGACTAAGTCGCTGACCGGCGCTGTTGGCCGATTGAATCGCTCGGGTCGATTGATGATCCGCCGAAACATTGCGCGTGAGCGTCAGGACGTGGACCGTCGCCATTGGCGCCCGGCATGCGCAACGACACGATCACGTCGATATCGACGCGGTGACGTCCGCGCGCGAACCTCGCGACGTCGCGCGTGATAAGCACATAAAAAACAAGTCTTTTACGCGCGTCGCCAAGACTGGTTAGATCACGGGATCGACTGTCCGTGGGTCGATCCTGTTCAATCGCATTTCTTGCCGGTCAGCCATGAGCACACTTACCGAAGCGTTCACGCCGGATGCCGCGGCGCTCGCCGCGCGCCGGATGCCCGCGCGTGCTGCGCCAGTGGAGTGGTCGCGGCGCGACGGCCGCATGCTCGACGCCGATCTGCGCGAGGCGATCCACGCGGCCTTCACCGCGAACCCGTGCCTGAAGAGTTGGCCTGCCCACGCGATCGACGCGCTGTGCGACGCCGGCCACCTCCGCACGTGGAGCAACGGCGAGTTGATTTTCGCGCGCGACGAGCCGTGCGACGACATTCAGGTGGTACTGTCCGGCGCGATCGAAATGAGCTGGACCAACGCGGCCGGCGTCCGCGCGGTGGCGGTGTATATGTGGCCGAACGAGGTCATCAATTTCATTCCGGTTCTGGACCGGCGCGGTTCAATGCATGATCAGCGCGCGCACGGTTCGACCACGCTGTTCCACATTCCCGGTCAAGCGCTGTTCGATCTGTTCGCCCGCGAGCCGGTGCTGTTGCGTAACGTGCTGGATCTGATCTGCCTGCGCAGCCGCGCACTGCACGGCCGCATGAGCAGGACTGCGCTGGCGGGTTTTCGCGCGCGCATGGCGGACCAGTTGCTCGCGCTCGCCGAATGGCATGGCAGACAAACGGAGCGGGGCGTCGAGTTGACGATCAGACTCTCGCAGGAGGATCTCGCGGCCTTGCTTGCCGCGTCACGGCAGAGCGTCAACAAGGAACTGCGCTGGCTGGTGCGCAACGGTATCGTCGACGTGCGTTATAGCCGCCTGACCGTGATCGACATGAAAGCGCTGCGCGAACTGAGCGAGGCCGCGTGAGAAAACTGATAACGATATAAAAAGCGCTTCTATCAAGTGTCCAAAGCGCGATAGATTCGCGGCGCCCACCCTGTCGATAATGACTCGTCGATTCAGACCTGTCCTGTCCTCAAACCGGGAGTTGCATCACATGTCGAACCTCAGTCTCGCGACGTCCAACGCACTGGACATTCATCCCGTCACTGGCCGCATCGGCGCGGAAGTTCGCGGCGTACGGCTGTCCGGCCAGCTCGAACCCGCAACGCTCGAAGCTATTCGCGCGGCGCTGCTGCGTCACAAGGTGATCTTTTTCCGCGGCCAGACGCATTTGCAGGACGCCGACCAGGAAGCGTTCGCCAAGCTGCTCGGCGAGCCGGTTTCGCATCCCACGGTGCCAGTGGTGGACGGCACGGACTATCTGCTCGAACTCGACTCGCATCGCGGCGGCCGCGCGAATTCATGGCATACGGATGTGACCTTCGTCGATGCCTATCCGCAAGCGTCGATCCTGCGCGGCGTGACGATTCCGGAAGTGGGCGGCGACACGGTATGGGCCAACACGGCCACCGCCTATGACGATCTGCCGCCGCCACTCAAGGCGCTCGCCGAACAATTGTGGGCCGTGCACAGCAACGAATACGACTATGCGAACCACGCGAACGTCGGCGAGCGCGGGCGCGATACCGAGGCGTTGAAACGTTACCGCGAGGCGTTCGTGTCCACGCGCTACGAGACCGAGCATCCGGTCGTGCGCGTGCATCCGGAATCCGGCGAAAAGACCTTGATTCTCGGGCACTTCGTGAAGAGTTTCGTGGGCCTCACGCCGAGTGCGTCGGCGCATGTGCTCGAACTGCTGCAAGGCTACGTGACGCGGCTGGAGAACATCGTGCGCTGGCGCTGGCAGACTGGCGACGTGGCGATCTGGGACAACCGCGCGACCCAGCACTACGCGGTCAACGACTATGGCGACGCCCACCGGGTGGTGCGGCGCGTCACGCTGAAAGGCGATGTGCCGGTCAGCGTCGACGGCCGCCGCAGCTTCACGCGCAGTGTCGAACCGAGACCGGCGGCGAAGGCGGCCTGAGGGGCGCGCTCACCTCGATTGCTCGCGAGTGGTTTCGTTCAGCGCGCATGGCGCGGCTATTCAGTGGCGAGGTGCGCCGGCGCGGTTGTTTCCCGATAGCCGAGCCGCGTCGAGATCGCGAGGCCCGACTTTCTGAGCAGCGCGACGTAGTGCGACTTGGTGTCGGCGCCGCAACGCATGGTCGGAAATGAAATGGACAAACCGGCGATCACGCGGCCGAAGCGGTCGAACACCGGCACGGCGAGACACTGCAGGCCTTCTTCCTGTTCCTCGTTGTCCTCGCCGTAGCCTTGCTCGCGCACGCGCGGCAGAATGCTGAGCACGGCTTCGGCGGAGGCAAGCGTCTTTTGCGTCGACTTGCGGAATTCGACGTGGGAAAGCACTTCGCGCGCGTCGGCCGGTTCCATCCACGCGAGCAGCACCTTGCCGATCGCCGTGCTATGCAGCGGATTGCGCCGGCCGATGCGCGATTGCATGCGCAGCCCGTAATCGGCGTCGATCTTGTGAATGTAGATGATGGCGTCTTCGTCGAAAGCACCCAAGTGCACCGCCTCGCGCGTCGCCGCGCCGATACGGCGCATCTCGACGTCGGCCTCGCGGACCAGATCGACGCTTTCCAACGCTTTCGCGCCGAGTTCGAACAGACGGATGGTCAGCCGGTAGCGCTCGGTTTCCACTTCCTGCGTCACGTAGCCGAGCGACTTCAACGTCTGGATCACGCGATGCACGGTGGTCTTCGACATGCCGAGCCGCTGCGACAGTTCGCTAATGCCGATCTGTCCGCTGTCGCCGATCGCGCCGAGAATCGCGAAGACCCGGCCGATCGACGAGGCCGATTCGCCCTTGTCGCAAACCATGCCGCCCATGCCGCCGAAGTCGGCGTTCTCCGCGTCCTGTAGGTGGGCGGGGGCGTCGTCCTTGCGCTGTTTGCCTGTTGCTGCCATTGCCTTCTTCCCTGTCTATGCGTTGCCGCGCCGCCAACGCGCGTGTCGGCGACGCGCCGAGAGCATACCGCGTCCCGCGCGCGCTGCCGAGTCAACGCGCGAGCCAGCCGCCGTCCACCGCCAGTGTATGCCCGTGCACATAGTCCGAAGCGGATGACGCGAGGAACACGACCGGGCCCGCCAGGTCGTCCGGGGTGCCCCAACGGGCGGCCGGAATGCGGCCGAGAATCTCGTCGTTGCGCTGCGCATCGTCGCGCAAGGCCGCCGTGTTCGCGGTCGCCATGTAGCCTGGCGCGATCGCATTCACATTGATGCCTTGCGCCGCCCATTCGTTCGCGAGCAACCGCGTGAGCCCGAGCACGCCGCTTTTCGATGCCGTATAGGAGGCCACCCGTATGCCGCCCTGAAACGACAGCATCGACGCGACATTGATGATCTTGCCGCCGCTTCGCTGCTTGACGAACTGCCGCGCGGCGGCCTGCGAGAGAAAGAACAGGCTCTTCAGATTGACGTCCACGACCGCGTCCCAGTCGGCTTCGGTGAAATCGAGCGCGTTCTCGCGGCGGATGATGCCCGCGTTGTTCACCAGCACGTCGATGCGGCCGAAAGCCTCGACCGCGGCGCGCACGATGTCCTCGACCGGCGCGATCGAGCCGAGATCGGCACGCACGTCCGCGAAGCGTCGGCCGGTTGCGGCCACGCGCGCGGGCGTGTCGCCGGCGTCGGCCCGGCTCACGCCGAGAATGTCGCAGCCGGCGTTTGCCAGCGCGAGCGCCATGGCCGCGCCAAGGCCCGTGTTGCTGCCGGTGACGATGGCGACGCGGCCGGTGAGATCAAAGGTGTTCACGGTATTCAAGCCCATGTCGTGCGCCGGGAGTTCCTGGCGCGAGAGAAGCAGTGAAGCGAGCAGCAAAACAAGCGGTTGAAAGGCGGGCGAAGAAAGCGACGAAGAAAGCGGCCCGGCGATGTGATCCATGTCGCTGAACACCTGGTTTTCTCCGACCATGCCCCAGATGAACGTGTACGCCTGCGTGCCGACGCCGGAGTGAATCGACCAGCTCGGCGAAATCACCGCCTGCTCGTTGTGCACGAGAATGTGCCGCGTCTCGTTCGGCTCGCCCATCATGTGGAAGACGGCGGCGTCGTCGGCGACGTTGAAATAGAAATACACCTCCATGCGGCGTTCATGCGTATGGCACGGCATGGTGTTCCACAGGCTGCCCGGTTCGAGTTTCGTCATGCCCATAGACAGCTGGCAGGTGGGCAGCACTTCGGGAACGATGAACTTGTAGATGGTGCGGCGGTTGCTCGTGGCGGGGTCGCCGAGCGTTTGCGGCGAGGCTTGCGCCAGCGTTATCGTGCGGGTCGGATACGACGTGTGCGCGGGGGCGCAGTTCAGGTAGAACTTCGCGGGGCGCGTGGCGTTGTCGCTGCCGAAGGCGATGGCCTGCGCGCCTTTGCCGATGTAGATCGCCTCTTCATTGCGCACCGTATGGCGCGTGCCGTCCACATCGACCCAGCCGTCGCCGCCGATGTTGATCGCGCCGAGTTCGCGCCGCTCCAGCAGATAACTCACGCCGATCGCCTTGCCGAGCGAGCCGGGCACTTCGACCGCGCGCGCCACCGGCGACACGCCGCCGACGATGATCCGGTCGACATGGCTATAGGTGAGTTTCAACGCATCGCGCTCGAACACCTGATCGACCAGAAACGCCTGGCGCAGCCCTGCGGTGTCGAGCGTCTTCGCGTATTCGCTGTTGATGGCCTGTCTCACTTCCATGGTGCTTTCTCCGCTCGGTTGGCGCGCCTTGCCGTCTCTCCAGGCAGGCGCCGTTCTGGGCTCGACTGTAGCGCAGAAATGCGGTCTCGGAACAGTGGTCCGAAAATAGTGCAATGCGTCACCATGACTGGCAAGGGTTTCAGAAGACGCACGGGTAAACGATAAACGCAAATTTCAATAGAAACGGAACGGCGTTCCTGAGGCGGTGCTATATTGCGCCGAAAGGGAGCAGCCCGGCTTAAGAACGGGACATTACCCCGGGTGATCCACCCGATAACTGGACGCAAAGTCCACGGAGGAGGCATGAAGCTCAAGAAGGCCATCGACCGCATTCCTGGCGGCCTGATGCTGGTGCCGTTGCTGCTCGGCGCCTGCGTCCACACGTTTGCGCCGGGCGCGGGCAAGTACTTCGGGTCGTTCACCAATGGGTTGATTACCGGCACCGTGCCGATTCTGGCGGTGTGGTTCTTCTGCATGGGCGCGACCATCGATCTGCGGGCGACCGGCACCGTACTGCGTAAATCCGGCACGCTGCTGGTGACGAAAATGATCGTGGCATGGATCGCGACGATCGTCGCCTCGCACTTCATTCCGATCGACGGCGTCAAGGCGGGGCTCTTCGCCGGACTTTCGGTGCTGGCGATCACGACCTCGATGGACATGACCAACGGCGGTCTCTACGCGGCCGTGATGCAGCAATACGGAACCCGGGAAGAGGCGGGCGCGTTCGTGCTGATGTCGGTGGAATCCGGGCCGCTCGTCAGCATGATCATTCTCGGCGCGACCGGCGTGGCGTTCTTCGAGCCGCGCCTGTTCGTCGGCGCGGTGCTGCCGTTTCTGATCGGCTTCGTGCTGGGTAATCTGGATGGCGAATTGCGCGAATTCTTCGGCCGTTGCGTGCATCCGCTGATCCCGTTCTTCGGCTTTGCGCTCGGTAACGGCATCGACCTCGGCGTGATTGCGAAAAGCGGCGTGCCGGGAATCGTGCTGGGTCTGGGCGTGATCGTGGTGACCGGTATTCCGCTGATTCTCGCGGACCGCTGGATCGCCGGCGGCAATGGAGCGGCGGGGCTGGCCGCTTCGTCGACGGCGGGGGCCGCGGTGGCCAATCCGGCGATCATCGGCGAGATGATTCCGAGCTTCAAGCCGCTGGTGCCCGCCGCAACCGCGATGGTGGCGACGGCCTGTCTCGTGACGGCGATTCTGGTGCCGATCCTCACGGCGCTGTGGGTGCGCCGGCATCATGCGCGCGACGCGTTGCGCGAGGAGTTCGCGGCGGCAAGCTCACCGCCGCTCAATGAGCGGGACGTGCATGTGTAGGGCGGGGTGAAGCCAGCTCGCTTGCGTTCCTGATAGACGTAAGCGGGGTCAGGCGTCAGCGGGTCGCGCGATTGCTCTGTGGTTGCTTGCGCTTGCGGGTAGTGGCTGCCGGTTCGCCCGTGCTCATGACAATAAAAAAAGTCCGCGAGCGACGGCTCACGGACCCGGTGCAGTGTAATGAAGCGTTGGCGGAAGGCGGCGAAAACGCCGCCTGCGCGAACCTTAGACCGCCATCACAGATACGGCCTTGGTGACCAGGTAGCCTTCCATCGCTTCCGGGCCGCCTTCTGAACCGTAGCCCGAATCCTTCACGCCGCCGAACGGCATTTCCGGCGACGGCGTAGCCGGCTGGTTGATCCACAGCATGCCGACTTCCAGTTGCTGCGACAGCAGATGCACATTGGCGAACGACTTGGTGAACGCGTAGCCGGCGAGACCGTACGGCAGACGGTTGGCTTCGGCGATCGCTTCTTCCAGTGTGTCGAAGCCGCGGATCGCGGCGATCGGGCCGAACGGCTCGTTGTTGAACACGTCGGCTTCGAGCGACACGTTGGTCAGCACGGTCGGTGCGAAGAAGTTGCCTTCCGAGCCTACGCGCTCGCCGCCCGTTTCCACCTTGGCGCCGGTTTTGCGGGCGTCGTCGAGCACCTTGCTCATTGCCGTCAGACGGCGCGCGTTGGCGAGCGGCCCGAGAGTCGTGCCCTCGGCAAGCCCGTCGCCCAGCTTGAGGCCTTCAGCGTGCTTGACGAGCGCCGCGGCGAATTCCTCGCGGATGCTGTTGTGCACGAGAAAGCGCGTGGGCGAGATGCATACCTGACCGGCATTGCGAAACTTCGCACCACCTGCGGCCTTCACGGCGAGCGCCACGTCGGCGTCTTCGGCCACGATGACCGGCGCGTGACCGCCCAATTCCATCGTCGCGCGCTTCATGTGTGCGCCGGCCAACGCCGCCAGTTGCTTGCCGACCGGCGTCGAGCCGGTGAACGTGACCTTGCGGATCACCGGATGCGGAATCAGGTAGCTGGAGATTTCAGCCGGGTCGCCGAACACGAGGCCGACCGTACCCGCCGGCACGCCGGCTTCGACGAAGGCCTGCAGCAGCGCTGCCGGCGACGCCGGGGTTTCTTCCGGCGCCTTGACGAGGAACGAGCAGCCGCACGCGAGCGCGGCGCTCAGCTTGCGCACCACCTGGTTGACCGGGAAATTCCACGGCGTGAACGCCGCCACCGGGCCGATCGGCTCCTTGAGCACGAGTTGCTGCGCCGCGAGGTTGCGCGACGGCACGATGCGGCCGTAGACACGGCGGCCTTCGTCGGCGAACCATTCGATGATGTCCGCCGCCGCCAGCACTTCGACGCGCGCTTCGGCGAACGGCTTGCCCTGTTCCTGCGTCATCAGGCGGCCGATATCCGACGCACGCTCGCGCACCAGCGCGGCGGCGCGGCGCATGGTGTTGGCGCGCTCGTTGGCCGGCACTTTGCGCCAGGCTTCGAAGCCGCGCTGCGCGGCGGCCAGCGCCCGGTCCAGATCGGCAATGCCGGCGTGCGCCACTTTGCCGATGGCCTGCCCGGTGGCCGGGTTGATGACGTCGAGGGTCTTGCCGCTGGCGGCGTCGCACCACTCGCCGTTGATCAGAAGTCGGGTATCGGTATAGCTCGAATTGGCCATGCTGGGGTTCCTGTATATGGGAAGACGACAGGCCGCGCGCGCGTGAAACATGGGGCTGAATCTGCGCGGGCCCTGGATGGACTGCCGATACCAATCATCTTATCTGATTGTGCAAAATCGCACCGACGGCCGGCCCGGCCGCGCCGCGCGGCACGCGTCTTGCGGCGCGGGTGGCGCGACAGCGGGAAACTGCCCAAAGCGGTGCCGCGCAAAGAAGCGTAGAGTCGAACAGCAGTGGCAGGAACCGGCGCGGACCCGCGGCCGTGGATGGTGCTGGAGGCCGGCTCGGGCAGGCAAAAGCAGAGAAAAGCAGGGAAAAAGCCGGCTCGAGCAGGCGAAAGCAGTACGCAAGGCGGTACGCGAAGCAGCGCGTTAGGCAACGTTCGCAGCGGCGAGCGAAACCCGGCGAATGCAGCCCAATCAACCCAGATGCACACGAGGAATCGACATGCCAACCGGTACAGTGAAATGGTTCAATGACGCGAAAGGCTTTGGCTTCATCACCCCCGACGACGGCGGTGAAGATCTGTTCGCTCACTTCTCGGAAATTCGTTCCGAGGGTTTCAAGTCCTTGCAGGAAAATCAAAAGGTCAGCTTTGAAATCAAGCAGGGACCGAAGGGCAAGCAGGCGGCGGATATCAAGCCGGTCTGAACTGAAAGGCCGGTTCGCGCGTGACAGGCGCGCGGCCGGCCGGTACTTTCCTTAAGGTTTCCTTCAGCTTTGCTCCGTAGTATTTGCGCGATTACCCGCCGCCCGGTGGGCAAAAGTTCCGATTTTTTGTCGTTACTGAACAGAAAGCGCCAATACAAGGCTTGCTGGAGCATCCATGAAAACCCTGTTCTTGCAGGCGCCGTCT
>NZ_JARESX010000121.1:0-13980 GCF_046026435.1 Paraburkholderia sp. RL17-381-BIF-C
GGGTCGACAGGAGGCATTCGACTTTTTCTACGGCGGCCGCTCGCAGAAACATCTGCCATACCCGGAGGAATGAAAATCTGCCCCGGCGCAGGACCCTGCGGCATATGGGGATGCTTGGTCGGACTGTAGGGATGGCACGTATGTTCTGGGAAATTTCGAGCGAGCGGCAGGAGCTCAGCTGGCCGGTGTATTCACGAGGTGCGGCATGCAAGTTCTTGATTTCGCGCCGGGGCTATCGCCAGACGGAAGCAGAATAGCATTCCATTTGTCAGAACGGACCGGCTCTGCTGAGTGTGCAATCTCCCGTGAGGCATTTGAAGCACATCTCTGGCTGCCGCCAGGCGCCAGCGAAGTCCGCACGCTCAAAGCGTTTGACGACGGTCGAAATCGTATCGTCGCGGTTGCCGAGTGGAATATGCGGACTCGGCCGGGCCCGCCCGTTTGCCTAACCAGTCGTGACTCAGTCACCAGAGGTTAGGCAGCGGTGCTTGGCGCGCAGGAAGTCGAAACGGTATTGACCTGACTCCTCGGTCCGTCGTGAGCAAATCTTGTTAAAAAAGCACGACCGCTCAGTCGTATCTAATTTCTTTTATGAAAAGTTTGCGAACTTCAGGCAAGTCGAGCTTTTCCGCGCCGTGCGCGCTCCAAATGGTGGAGATATTGGGGCGCCCAATACGTCGATTCGGCGATACCTGCAGCCGGAGCGGCGCTGAGGAGGTGGGAGCCGCCGCCCACCGATTTCCGCGCGGCGGCCCACCGCAATGGACTGACGGCATCCACCGAAGATGCGATTCGCGCAATGGTGTCTAAGAGACAAAAGCGGCTGCCAGTCTTGGCTGGAAAGGCTTCGAGCCACATGACATGCGGTGAAATAACTTTCGCATAGCCTGTTGCGGGAGCCATAGATACAGTGCGCATATCGGATGCGATGCACTGTTCCACAACCTCACCGCAGACGATATCCCCCGGTCACTACCGTTATGGCATCGTCATGGAACAACTCGGAAAATTCTCGCTATATGTCACGGCATTCGTCATTGCCGTATCGATGGTCGAAGCCGTCTGGCTGAGTCGGAGAAACCGCAATGCGGCCACGCCATTCGCGTGGTACGAAGTGTGGCTTTCGCTGGCCGACGTCTTCGCGCGCAAGCTGCTCGCGCTGCTGCCGCTCTCGCTCGCGACACCTGTGTTTGCGCTAGCCTGGGAGCATCGCATCTTCACGGTGGAACTCAATAGCGCGCTGATGGTGCTGGCGCTCTTCATCGGTCAGGAATTCTGCTACTACTGGTATCACCGCGCGTCGCATCGCATCCGCTTCTTCTGGGCCACGCATGCCGTGCATCATTCGCCGAACCAGTTGACCCTCTCAACCGCGTACCGGCTCGGCGTGACGGGCAAGCTGACGGGCTCGGCGATTTTCTTCGCGCCGCTCGTGTGGCTTGGCGTGCGTCCGGAAGTCGTTCTGCTAACGCTCTTCTTCAACCTCATGTATCAGTTCTGGCTTCATGCCACGTGGATTCCGAAGCTCGGTTGGCTCGAGTATGTGTTCAATACGCCCTCGTCGCACCGCGTGCACCATGCGTCGAATGTCGAATATCTGGACGCGAACTACGGCGGCGTGCTGATTATCTTCGACCGGCTGTTCGGCACTTACGTCGAGGAACGCGCCGACGAACCTTGCCGCTACGGGCTCGTTACGCCAACAACCTCACGCAATCCGTTCGTCGTCGAGTTCGAGCACTGGGCTACCCTTGTCCGGGACGTGTTGAAGGCGAAGAACGCGTGGACCGCGATCAATCACGTTATCCGGCCACCGGGCTGGATGCCGGAAGGCGGCGGCGAAACCACGGAAGAACTGCGCCACAAGAGCGAGGCCGCGCGTCGCGGATACGAAGTGACCAACAGCTGATCAACTGGCGATTTGTGCAGGGCGAGCTGACCAAGCTTCAATCGTTGACGACGCATACGGGTGATGGGGCGCACGCCGGGCACGCGTGCGCCCCATGTCCATCGTGCCCGGCCATCGTGTGTACCTGCCGCAAGCAGCATGATTCGGTTCATGGTGTGAATTTCCTGGGGAGGGAGCCGCGTCGCGCGGCGGGATTACTGCCGGGGAGGTTATTTGTTGGAGGTGGCCGCGTGGTCGCGATGACACCGTCGACCGGCGTCTTGCCGACGAATGCGAAGCCGCGCCAAACCACGAGGATGCCGGCGGCCGCGAGATATTTCTTCGTATCTGACTGCATGAATGCTCCTATTGCCGGCGGTGAATCACTTCGGTGCCGGAGAATTGATAACCTTCCTTGCCGCACTTTTGCGCGATCCAGATAGGGAAGGGCAGCGTGTGCAGGCCTTCGTCTTTTCCGATGTGGTGCGCCTTGCAAAGCAACATGCCGTTGACCGTCATGTCGTCGACGAACTGGGTCCAGTCGGTGAAGTTGTCCCAGTCGAATGCCTGGTTCGCTTCACCCCAGACGCCGACCTGCGCGTCGAACTTGAAGCGCTCCCATTCGATCATCTCGGCAAAGGAGCGCTCGATCGGGTGGTGATGCGCTTCGAATGGATGGCCAACTTTCGTCGGCCGTCGCGTTGCAGATGAAACAGCGGCCGCCGTACCGCGAGAGCAAGGCATTACGCGTGCGCTTGAACAGAGCCTTCGTCATATGCGGCTCGTGGCCGGGGATGTTGACGTCAACGGTCAACGTCTCTTTCCCTTCGTGGATTTGGGTAACGTTGGTCATGTCCGTAAACGAAGAAACCGCCCGAAGGCGGTTGTGGCGAGTGACGAGGTGACAAAAAAGCCACCGCGAAGGTGGCTTGATGGGTAGATCAGGTAATGACTGGATCAGTTTGTCGTTTCATCCAGTTTCGACCGATCGCTCTTGAGAGTCGGTGGGCCGGGGTCTCAACCATGAAGTACATAAGGTTGGTGAGGATGATGGCGATGCATAGCAGAGCAATCCAGTACTGCGCACCTGCCAGACTGCTATACATCACAGCAACGACCGGTATCGCCAACTTGTGCGTGAGATAGAGCGAATAGGATGCGCGGCCAAGCGGCGCAACTCGCGTGAATATCGTCCGCGACGCGCTCGCTTCCAGTTCTGCAACGATCCAGAGCGCGCACAGGATTGCGAAGGGAAGCATGCTCCACTTGTAGTGCAGCGGCGTCAGGAAATGCAGGATCAAGGCGATTGCGTTCGCCAACACTATTAACACGCGTAACGTCTGTCGCACGCCAGCCAAGCCCAAAATGCGTAGTGATGTCGGGGATCTCGACGAAGAAGCGTAAAACTGCGCGATGATGCAACCGAGAAGCCAGATCGGCAATCCGCGCAACGTCGTCAGGATGATCCCGTTAGACCAGAAGTAGCCGTGAGTGTCATCCGGAATAAGATTAACAACCAGCGCCATTAGGAAGGCAATGGCCGTGAGGTGCGGCAATCCCCCTTTGCGCGCGACTCGCAAGATGACCGGATAGCCGAAGTAGTAAAGGATTTCGCTGTAAAGCGACCAGAGCACGGCATCGAGCTCGTATGTTCCGTTGGGTAGCACTTTGGCAGCGGTTACTGCCACTATCATCGGCGCGCCAATACGCACCAGTCGTGCGACGTAGAAATTCTTGACAGCAAGCGTTTTCCCCGAGACATACGGCAGATGGATGCAAAACCCGGAAATGATGAAGAACGCCACCACTGCGGCCGTGCCACAGAAAACGCTTTTGAACATGCTCTCGATGGTCAATGCATGACCGGCGAACATACCAAAGGTGAAATGAATGGGCGGCGGCCCGAAGTGGCTCAACATGACCCAGAGTGCGCAAACAAGCCGCAGGCCATCAAGCGCTTCAAATCGAAGGTCTCTGTTCTGTGTCACCGCTTACCCCGTTCTTGAGTTTAGTTATCGACGATGCTACGGGGTGGTAAAGCAATAACGAGGCCGGACGCGTCTGTGCCGCGCGCCGGTTGGGAAAATTGCTTTGTGGCCCGTAACAGTGGGTAACGCATGACGCGTGTTACGGGTACATCGAATGCAGAATTCTGGACACGCGTTGCGTTATGCCGCCACATTCCTCGAATGACCTTGCACGACCGCTTGATTTTGTCGAGGCGGCTTCGAAATTCGTACCTATTTGATCTTCGCTGCAGCCGCGACCTTGCGCACCGCCTCTTGCGGGTCTTCATTCGAGTTCATGAAGCCCGTCACGACATCGGTAATCGCGCCTTCGGTGGCTGACGACTGAACGTCACCAAACGCGAACGACGGAAAGAACGTGTTGGATTTGATGGTGGATTGCTCATCTGCGTATGACTTCTTGGCACAGGCGTCGAACTTGTCCATTGAAACATCCTGCCTGACTGGAATCGAACCCTTGTAAAGACTGAATTGCTCCTGGAAGGCGGGCGACATGATTGTTTTCGCCAACGCAAGCTGTCCAGGTGTCGCTTCTTTTTTGCCGTTCTGCTGGAAAAACACGAACGAGTCTACGGTGTAGGTGAAGGCGTTCGACGTACCCGGCGCAGCCGCGCAGATATAGTCAACGTCGGCTTTCTTGTTCGCATTGGCAAACTCACCTTTCGCCCAGTCCCCCATGAATTGCATCCCACCCGATCCGTTGATGACCATGGCAGTCGCGAGATTCCAGTCACGGCCGGTCGAGCCTTTGTCGAAGTAACCTTGAATCTTCCGGACAGTCTGGAATACCTGCAACATCTGCGGCGAAGTGAGTGTTTTCTGGTCGAGCTCCATCATGGCCTTGCGATAAAAATCCGCGCCCTGAGAAAGCACGACCGTCTCCCAGATGGTCATGTCTTGCCAAGGCTGGCCACCACGCGCGACGGGCGTCATGCCCGCAGCCCGGAACTTGTCGGCTAGCGCGAAGAACTCGGGCCATGTCGTCGGCGGCTTACCACCCACTTTATCGAGTGCGGCTTTGTTGATCCACAGCCAGTTGATCCGGTGCACCGAGAACGGCGCCGCCACATAGTGGCCCTTTGACATCATGGTCTTGTTGATCTGCGCGGGAAGTTGGGCTTTCCAGTCAGTAGCGGACTTGTCTATATCGACCAACACGCCTTGATCAGCCCAGTCCTGTATCAGCGGCCCCTTGATCTGCGCAGCCGACGGCGCGTTACCGGACATGACCTGTGTCTTCAACGCCGTCATGGCGGCCGCACCCGCCCCTCCGGCTACGGCGAAGTCTTTCCACTCGTAACCCTGCTTGTTCATGTCGTCCTTGAGCACTCTGATTGCCTTCGATTCGCCCCCAGAGGTCCACCAGTGCAATACAGAAAGTGACTCGGCAGCACTTGCGACCTGTGCGCCTGTGGCAAGCACCGCAGCGACGATTGCGGCTGACATGACTGTTCTTTTCATGGCTGTCTCCGTTAGTTTTCTTTATGAATCACCAGGCAGGCGCACGCCATGATGGCGTGCGTTTTCGTAGCGCTTACAGATCGAAACCGAGTTGGGCCTTCCCGAGCGGCGTCAGATCTTCGACAGTAGCCCGTCCGACAAAGTCGACTTCGAAATGGTCGGTCGGGAAGTCAGGCGGGCTTTTGCCCTCAAGGAAGCTAGGCAACTGGCGCTTGAGGTATTCGTCGTTCTTGGCGCACGCGGGCGCCGACGCGATATACATCACGTTGCTGTAGCCTGCGCCGCGGTGCGCGTCTTCCACTGCGTGGATCACGTCGCTATGCCAGAACACGGTGTCGCCCGCCTGCATGTGGGGAATCGATGAGAGCGCGTCGAAAAGCGGCGCATGAAATTCCGGCTTGATGGAGAGCGCGCGACCTGGCATCGCGCCGCACAGGTCGTCATCGGCCACATCGTCCTGAAGGGCGCGCAACAGGATATAAGCCATCGAATTTGCAATCGGCACGAGTTGCAGCGTGCCGTCGCCAGGGCCTTGCGGCGTCAGTGCGGTCCAGCCCTGAAACGTGCGGAACATCGAACATACGGCGGGAGATGCAATCTCTTCTACGTCCGGCCGGAATGCGGCGTCGAACGGATCATATTGACGCCAGTTGCCGTCGAACACATGCCGGTACACCTTGCGGAAATTCGCTTCGATCCAGCGCTCGACCGAGCCGCCGTCGCAATGCGCGGACAAGCCCAATGACTCGGAGCCGGGTGGCCGGCGACGCATCCGGTCCGCGTAGACCGGCACTCGCTCTGGATCGAAATGGATCCGGCCTTCACTTTCATTGCGCCACAACCGGTTCAGAAAGACACGGGCCGCAGTCAGCGACGGCGCCTGGCGCGCGAGGACCTGCGGCTTTGACCAGTACACGCCGTAAATCTGCGGCTTGCTGGATGCGAGCTGGCCAAAGTATTTGTCCTCGGCCCGATTCTGCAGGCGCGTATTCAGGTCGTTGCGTTCGAGGTAGTCCGCGATATCGCGGTCCCACCCTTCCACCAGAGCGCGGTCGAACACGTTGCGGATCACACACGCTCCACGTGTTTTGACGAGTTCGATTTGCTCGGCGCTCACGCGCTGCTCTGCGATGTCGGAGAACTGGATTTCGGGGATCACGTTTTCGCCGCGACTGCGTTGCGCGGCAATTCTGCTGGCTTCGGCGCGGATCGTTTCATCCACCTCGGCGAAAACATCCCGATAATTCGGAAGTCGTGCGCGAAGCTCCTGTTTGGCCTGCCGGATGGCCGCCGGCAGGTCGTCGATGATGAGTGCCATGGTCGTCTCCTCGTGGGTTCTGCTGTATCCGCAGGATAGGCTGACCGTGCACACAGAAGTGATACCATCCAGACAATTTCTTTGCGTTTTCTGCCATGAAACCAGCATACGAACATGTCGAATTTGGCGACGACTGCTCGGTCAGGGTTTACCACCGGCGTCTGCCGCGCATTCCGTTCGAATGGCACCACCATCCCGAATACGAACTAACCCTGACGCTGAACAGCCAGGGCAAGCGCTATATCGGGGATTCGATTGCAGACTATGTAGACGATGACCTGGTTCTTGTGCCCCCGAATCTTCCTCATACATGGGCGTCGAATCGCTCGATCGACGCAGCATCTCCTCAGGTTGCAATCGTGATCTGGTTTGGCGGCGATTGGGCGCGGCGGCTTGCGGACGTCTGCCCGGAATATGCGCCTTTGCGTAACCTGTTGCGTCGGGCCGCTTGCGGGCTGGCATTTGGTCCGGAGGTCGCCGCCGCGATGCGCGTACAGGTCGACAAGCTGCTGTCCAGCACCGCGCGAGAACGCCTTGCCGCGGCACTCAATGTCTTGTGCATGCTCGCAGAAGCACCTGGCGATCCGCTTGCTTCGCCGACCGCGTTTAGCGACCGTGCAGAGGGTCCTTCAGGGCACGAACCGGAGCGTATAAACCGCGTGCTCTCAATGATTGATTTACGCTTCGCTGAACCACTGCGTCTATCCGACCTTTGCGACGCTGCTAACGTGTCGGAACGTTCTCTGGCTCGCTACTTCGAGCAGCACATTGGAGAGAGCGTTGGGCGATATATCGCGCGAGTCAGGATTGGACACGCCTGCCGGATGCTTGCGCACACCTCGACTCCCGTTTCCGTCGTTGCAGCCCGTTCGGGGTTTCCGAACGTGGCTAATTTCAATCGACAGTTCAAAGCGTTGAAAGAACTCACGCCCGCCGCTTACCGCAAACAGTTCGCGGCCGGCGATATTGCCGAAACAGACGCCAGGCCGCAGATCAACGAACGATCACCTTCGTTGCAACGGAACCCGCGACTACCGAAATCAATTGCGTAACGCAGGCGAGCGAGCATAAGCGCGGGATTGACGTTGGCCGCATTGGGGTGCCTTCTTGTCGGGTGAGAGTTGGCACTCGAAATGCGCATTCATGGCCCAGAAAGCAAGGTCGATGAGCAGCGTCGTGAGTACGACGGACGCGAGTGCAACGGGCTTGCGCAATTGAGTCCGGTCGTCGATCATCTTCCCACCAACATGCACTAGAATTGACACCGTCGCGGATACTCAAGCGGCTAAAAATACTCAGAATGGATTTATAAGCGCACAGGCCAGTGCGAATGCAGAGCCCAGTCTTCGTCGGCAGAGAGGCCGCGTGAGGCTCTTGATAACCACTAATCGAGCTCTTGTGAAAGAGCCCCCAATCTATGCAAAGCAACTATAACCTCGGGTTAGTCGCCGTTTCCCTTATCGTCGCGACGCTTGCTTCATTTACGGCAATCGATCTCGCAGACCGGCTTTCCATTCTGGCTTACGTCCGTGCCCGGCAACTATGGCTGGCCGCCGGCGCCCTGGCAATGGGCGTTGGCATTTGGTCCATGCACTTCATCGGCATGCTGTCGTTTTCCCTGGATATTCCGATTGGTTACGATTTCACCATAACCTTTTACTCGCTCGCGATTGCGGTGATCGTCTCGTGGTTTGCGTTGCATGTCGTCACGCGGGAACGTCTGAAGCTGTTCCATTTGCTGGCGGGTGGGGTTCTCATGGGGTTAGGTATTGCCGGCATGCATTACATGGGAATGGCCGCGATGCTGATGAATCCGGCGATTCGCTACGAACCCAGAATTTTTGCCGGCTCGATTCTCATTGCAATCGCAGCGTCTACTGCGGCGCTGTGGGTCGCGAACACGCTGCGCGGCGCAGATCAGAACCATGTGATGCCCAAGCGCATTGGTGCGGCCTGTGTCATGGGGATTGCCATCGCGGGTATGCATTACACCGGCATGGCCGCGGCGAATTTCCCAGTTGGCTCGATTTGCGGCGCAGCGAACGGCGTCAAGCCTCAATGGCTCGCCGCCGCTGTCATTACGTTTGCGTTCGCAATTCTTATCGCGACGCTGCTTCTTTCCCGTCTCGACGCCAGAGTCGCGTTCCTCGCCAATTCTGTAGCGCGACTCAACGATCAGATCGACCGCGTGCGAGGCTCGACACGTTGACTGCTGGATTGGTGGATCATGTCAACGCGCCGTGCTTCTGAACGGCACTAGACAGTCGGCGTGCCCATCGTGACCGCTGTTATAAGCCGCATGCACTCGCGGTCGGATTGAGGCCTGTCATGCCGCCCCATGAGGGCGGCCGTTACGGCTCGATCACGCTCTTCGCCCGACTTATCCCCAGATATTGTTGAAGAGGGTGTTGATAACTACCTGGTGAACGCGCTAGAGCCTTGAATCGTAATAGTTTTCGTGGGGCGCATGAAATCGGGCGCAACGCGGCACAATCACCAGTACCTAACGCAGAAAAACAAAACGGTTGAGGCAGCCGAGCGGACGCCGACGGCGCGCGGCGTCGCCCTACAAGGCCGGCAAATGCAGCAGTTCACGCGCCTGTTTGGCGCTCGCTACCGGCCGCCCATACTCGCCGCACAACGATGCTACCCGTGCCACCAGTTGCGCATTGCTCTTCGCGAGCGTGTCCTTGTCCCAGCGGACGTTGTCTTCGAGACCTGTGCGGCAATGGCCGCCCATTTCCAGCGTCCAGTGATTCACCTCGAGTTGATGCCGTCCGATACCGGCAGCCGTCCACGTTGCATCGGGCAGTAGCGCCCTGAGTTGCTGCACCTCGAACTCCAGGATCTCGCGTCGCGCGGGCAGGGCGTTCTTCACGCCCATTACGAATTGCACGTGCACGGGCGATTTCAGCAGGCCGAGCCCGACCAGGTCGACGGTGCTGTACAGCATCGCCAGATCGAAGATTTCGATTTCCGGCTTGACGTTGTAGTCGAGCATCATCTTTGCCAGCGAGCGGACGAAATCCGGCGGATTTTCGTAGACCGTCGTCGGAAAGTTGACCGAGCCCGTTGCGAGAGACGCCATGTCCGGACGCAGATCGAGCATCGCGCCGCGCTGCTCGAACGAACGGCCGCGGCCGCCCGTCGAAAACTGGATGATGATGTCGGGACAATGCTTGCGGATGCCTTCCTGAAGCTTCGCGAAGCTCGACCGGTCGGAACTGGAGTTTTCCTGCTCGTCGCGCACATGCAGGTGTACGAGCGTCGCGCCGGCTTCATAAGCTTCGTGAGTGCTTTCGATCTGTTCGGCAATGGTGACCGGCACAGCCGGGTTGTCCTTCTTACGCGGCACTGAACCGGTAATGGCGACGGAGATAATGCAAGGCTGATTCATGAGGGACGCTCCATACAAATCGTTGTGGCCGGCCCGCCAGGCTGGCGAACCGACAGTGACAGCGCGACCGCCTAACCGGCAGCGCGCCGTCCCGTTCAGCGGGCTAATCCAATGGTTGCGCGCCCAACTTCATTGCGCGATCTTTTGATGCAGACCGGACCCGGACGATGAATGCCGGGCACCGGCGTTTGCATCCAGACGTTCGATTGCTACGCCGCTTTTGCGCCGGACAGGGTCTGCTCGCGCATCCGCTCGTAGTCCTCCTTGTCGACAGGCTTTGCGCTGCGCTGGCCAAGGTCGTTCAGGTGAATCCGGTACGTTTCCCGCACGCTGTATGCAGCAATCGCCGAAATTATCGTGACGCCGAACGTGATCGCACCGATCGTCATGGGGATGTTGGTCGATCCCGGAGGCGCGACGGTTGCGAAGAGAGCCGGCAGCAGCGCCGTAATCGTGGTGCCGATGTTTTGCGAAATCGCCATCGCCGAAACCCGGGAGCGCGTGGGGAAGAGTTCGGGGTAAAAGCTCGGGAAAACGGCGTTATAGCCCTGATAGATCACGCCCCACATGAGTATCGACATCACGATCGCCAATGGCACGTTATGGATGCTGATCGCGTAGAGATAACCGAACGACAGCAGCCCTGAACCGAGCGCGCCGCCGATAATCAGCGGACGGCGGCCGATCTTGTCCGACAGATTGCCGACCAGCGGGATCACGAACACGGCCACGATGTTGCCGAGCACCGGAATCCACAGGTAGACGCTTTTATGGAAGCCGATCCCGTACGATGGCTGAACCGCGTAGGCCGCGCCAAAAATCGTCGTGACCACCGGAATGACGTTCATCAACGCACAGCACACGACGACCAGCATCTCCTTCCAGTTAAACTTGAAGGCTTCGACAATCGGCGAGCGCGGCACGGCGCCTTCGGTCGCGAAGGCCGGCGTTTCTTTCACCTCGCGCCGGATGATGTAGCCCGCCACCAGAACGATTGCGCTCAGCAGGAACGGAATGCGCCAGCCCCAGGCATTGAACGCGTCTTCAGGCATGTAGTGGGCGAGCGGCAGGAACACGGCCGCAGCGAGAATCTGGCCGGCCTGCACGCCCTGCAGCGTAAAGCTCGAGTAGTAACCGCGCCGGCCGAATGGCGCGTGCTCGAGAATCATCGAGCTGGCGCCGGAGATCTCGCCGGCCACCGCGAAGCCCTGAATCAGGCGCAGCGCAACCAGCAGCACCGGTGCGAGCAGGCCGACCTGGTGGTAAGTCGGCAGCAGGCCGACGGCCATGGTCGAGAAGCCCATCAGAAACATGCACACCAGCAGGACGTTCTTGCGGCCTTTCGTGTCGCCCCAGTGTCCGAGAAAGAAGGCGCCAATCGGCCGCGCGACATATCCCACGCCGTAGGTCGCCAGTGACGCCACGATCGCGATCTTCGGGTTGCCTGAGGGGAAGAACAGCTGCGGGAAAATCAGCGATGCTGCGGTCGCGTAGATAAAGAAGTCGTAGTACTCGAGCGCCGAGCCAATCCAGCCGCTCGCGGTTGCCTTCCTTGTCTGATGGGTGCCATGCGGCTCGTGTTCGGTGGGGCTGCCAGCCATGTCTGTCTCCAATATTGATATTTGATCGCGGTGGGATTGCGCCCTGCTCGTCAGCGAAAACGCTTCGCTTGGATCGCGCCGGCTTCACCGCTTCAGCCGGCACATTCGATCAGTAATATTGAATGTGCATCCCGACATCGACCGGCATGACTTGCTTCGCTTGCGACGCGACACGAGCCTTAAATCGGCATTGGTCCGCAGAGCGATCAGGGATGTAAGGAAGTTACGCTGTCGATGGATGCTCGACAACGGCAGTCAGCATAATATGAGCGCTATTCGCGCAACACGCGCGATTTTCGTTCTGAAATGGGGTTTCTACGGAGCGGGACCATGAGCGGCAGGGACCGGAGCGTGGGCGGCCGGCCAGCATCGTGGCGTCGCTCCACGCGTCGGTAAATGGCGGCCGGGGCGCCAAATCCGCTCCTACCGGATTCCAATCACCATGGAATCCGGGCCGGCGAGAGGCTCGACGCGTGTCTCTGAGAAGCCGACTTCCTTCATCCACGCACAACACTGCGCACCCGTATAGTCGAAACCGCCGGGGGTCTCGATAAGCATGTTCAGGCTCATCAGCAGACCGAATGCATTCTGCCTGCGATCATCGTCGATCACCGCGTCGTAGACGATCAGACACCCCCCGGGAGGCAGCGCCGCGTAACACTTCGCCAGCAGTTCGAGTTTCTCTTCGAGATTCCAATCATGGAGGATGTGTCCCATCACAAGCACGTCTGCTGCAGGGCAAGGGTCCTTGAAAAAGTTGCCCGCATGGAACCGCACCCGTTCCTGCAAGCCGTGCAAGGTCACGTACTCGTTAAATACCGGGCCCACTTCCGGTAGATCGAAACCGCCGCCGAGCAGGTGAGCATGAGCGAGCGCGATCTGCACAGGTAGCGCGCCTTGTGCCGTGCCAATGTCGATGAAAGTACCGTAATTCTTCCAGGGGAATTTCTGCGCAATCGCCTTGGCCGCCCCAAGACTGACTCCGGTCATCGCTCGCAGAAAGCGCCGCAGGCCTGCTTCGTCGTGATAGATCGCGTCAAACAGGTTGCCGCCGTGTTTCGCCTCGTTCTGTGGCCGCCCGGTGCGAAGCGCTTCTGTCAGTGAGCCCCAGAACGGATACAGCCGGGCGTTGGCCATTTCCAGTAGTCCGCCCACGTAACCAGGCTTGGTCGAGTCCAGAAAGAGCCCGGCCTCCGGCGTATTGCGGTATATCCCGGCTTCGCGTTCCAGCAGATTCAATGCAACCAGCGCGTCGAGAAAATCGAGGGCCGATCTCGGATGCAATCCGAGCGCCTCAATGAGTTCCGCTGCATCGCTCGGACCGCTCGCGAGGCGCGTGAACACACCGAGTTCGACCGCGGACAGCAACGTCTTCGACGCCCAGAATCCCATGCCCAGTTGCAGAAGTCGCTCAGGAGTGGGTTCGGGCTGATACTTGCCGTCGGCGCCAGGTCCCTGCTGATCCACGTTTGGTGTACTTGGCATCGATGCCTCCGGCGGACACGGGTGGTGAAGCGCCGGGTGCCATGGCAGGCGGCGCGACGTTCTTAAGCGTAGTCATCGTATAAAGCTAAGTCCAGCCGCTTACGTGCTGCCCAATGTCGGACGTTCGGTCAGGAAACCGCTGCAAGCGGCGTGTCTCCGGCCTACACTCGTAGTGTTTGCGACCGGCGCGAATACTCAGGCGGGAGAAAATTTAAATGACTGTTGACAACGCGGAACCAGGCGAACTGATCACGGTCGGTCGTCTGACGATTCGTTACCTGATTGATGGAGCCGGCACAGGCGGGTTGGGCGTATTCGAGTTGACGGTGCCTCCTGGTTCGAGCGTTCCTCCACCTCACAGTCATACACATAATGAGGAGTGCGTGTATGTGCTGGAGGGCGTTCTTCGATACTCAGTTGATGGCGTAGTCCGGGATCTGGCCCAAGGACAGTGGATGCATTCCCGACGCGGATCGGTCCATCAATTCAGCAATCCACACGGTGACACGGCTCGTGCCTTGATCATACTTACGCCCGACATCGGCGCCCAGTATTTCCGCGACGTCGGCGCCATAGTCAATGCGGGTGAGCCGCCCGACCGCGCGAAGCTTATCGCTGTGATGTCCGGGTACGGACTGGTCCCAGCGTCGCCTAAATGAGTTGAAAGCGATCCACTGTGGCTGAATAACTATCGGCCGACGTGCAAACGCGCATGAACCTGGCTTCGATAACATCACTCGCTCGGGCGCCGCCACCACCGAATAGCCTCCCAGCGCCGCACCGCAACGCGTGCTTCATAGATA
>NZ_JARESX010000122.1:0-13428 GCF_046026435.1 Paraburkholderia sp. RL17-381-BIF-C
TGAATCGTGTGCAACCCTGCGGATAGTGGCTCCAGCAGCAGGTAGTAGCCGTCAGCGACGGCAGTCCCTTTTCCACCAGTACGGCCAAAAATCCACGGGCTCGGAGCAGAAAACGAGAATTGGCCGATCGGCGTGCGATAAGCCGAGATGTTGCCGACGGAAACACCGTCGATAGTGCAGAACAAATCACGGATGTCGCTTGCGAAGGCGCTCACAATTTTCAGCTGGTCCGGCGTAAGCGCCTGGAGTGGTGGATTGTTCAGCGAGGTCGTCCCATTGAACATGGGCAGGAAGATAGACGTTCCGTCGAGTACCGACAGAAAGATAGACGTCCCAGCAGGAATGGTTGTCGCCAGTTGATTGCAGGTCAGCGGTGCAGAATTGGGCGTGGCCCAATACCAGACGTTTCCCGTTTGCGCCGCTGAGATGGGACGATGGTTGCAGTCGTCGAACGGATGGGGAAGGGGGCCGAGCGGCAATTCCAGCGCCCACCGCCAGAACGAGACCGCCCACTGACTATATGTTTTGCCGCGGAACTGCACATTGAGCGACACGACATGGTGATTCACGACCACGTCCTGTGGATTGACGCTGTTGGCGATCACCGAGGTGGCGGCGCTGTCACTCCCGGCACCTCCGCCACATCCAGCTAAAAGAATGGCAAGCGCGATCGTCTCTGCCGATGTCCGCAGTCCCCTCGTAGCAAGCGTAATGATCGCGGTACGTTCTCGCGTTTTTGCGTGGACGCTCATGCTGTTCTCCTGCCGGGTCGAGCTTCATCTGCTGCTACCCAATGCATAGCCGAGGGTGCCGCATTGTTGGCATGCCTCAACAGGTGCTGAACCGTCGCACGGAATCTGCCTGATGTATCTTGACGAGGCGCCCACCGCCGTGGGAGCGCATCGCATGATTCGTTATATGTCGGCGTTGAATCGAATACAAGACTGCAACCACGCGGCCGTTTTCAGCAGTCTAAAAGTGCGTCACCGTGAGTTGCACCGGACGCTACGTGGCTGTCATGCCGAACACTCGGGCCACCGTGGCCACAGCTCCAAACCATATCGACAACGCTTGAGAAGAACGCGGCATTACGTCAGTGCTTGCAAAATATTTGGCTTGCCTCACGGAAGTGATCTCGGCGGAAAGCAGCTTACGCAGCAGAGGCCTTCTTCAGCACCGCATAAAGCTGATCTTTGAGCTGGAGCTTTTCTTTCTTCAGCGTTTCGATAGCGGGGTTGTCAGACGGGGTCACGCCCGCTTCCATGTTGCTGATCTGGTGATCCAGTTCATTGTGTCGATCAAAGAGCCGCGAGAAATGAGCGTCTTCGGTCTTCAGGCGGGAAATCAGGTCGCGAAATTCAGGGAACATCACACACTCCTTTTTCGATCACGGGTGAAAGATCTGGCCTTTCAATTCGTTAGTATTTCACCCGCAGGAATGCTCGGCCTTGATTCTTATCAAGGCGCTATCGGACGGGCGCGGCACCCGCTTGCCGCGCATCCCGATTCATGGCGCACGCAATCGCTCAAGACGTGCCTGCAATTCGGCCAACGGCTCGACGACCGTGCGCACCGTGCCCGCATAGATCGCACCGTCGTTGCCGTCGAGGGTCACTTCGTCACCCTCATGCATCACCGTATCTCCTATTTGCAGAGTACGTGTCGATTCATCGAGATGCAGCGCCGCGCAGCCGACAAGGCAAACCCTGCCAAGTTGACGCGCGACGACCGCAGCATGCGAGGTGCGTGCGCCTCGCTGCGTGAGCAGACCCGCAGCCACCTCCAGTGCGGCGATGTCGTCGGTCTCCGCGTCGCGACGCACCAGGATGACCGACGCACCAGCAGCATGACGCGTGCGCGCGCGTGCTTCGTCGAAAGCGATTTCCCCTGACGCGACCCCGCTACTCGCACTCGCGGCGTGCGCGAGTGGCGTGAGCGGGCGATCGTTATCGGATGCCGCGATAGACATGCGCATCAACGCAGCGGGCTTCAGCGCGGCCGTGCGCTCACGCGCCACATCAGCACTGATCGAGCCCTCGTCGAACAGATCCAGCGCAATCCGCGCGGCGGCTTGCGGCGTGCGTTTTCCATTGCGCGTCTGCAGCATGTACAAATGTGCATCCTGCACAGTGAACTCAATGTCCTGCATGTCGCCGAATGCGCGTTCGAGCCGCGTCGCCGCATCGCGCAATGCTTCCCAGACCGCGGGCATTGCGTGGGCGAGCTCTTCGTGGCCGCGCGCGCTACGGCGGCCCGAGACGACATCTTCTCCTTGCGCGTTGAACAGGAAGTCGACCCAAAGCGCCGGCTCGCCGCTGACCGGATCACGCGTAAACCCGACGCCCGCGCCCGAACGCCCGCCCGCATTGCCGAACACCATGGCCTGCACAGTCACGGCTGTCCCGATTGCATCGCTGATGCCGCACTGTTTGCGGTACGCACAGGCCCTGGATGATTGCCAACTCGTCAGCACCGCGCCGATGGCGTTCGCCAGTTGAACCTGCGGATCCTGCGGAAATGGCTGGCCGGCAGCACCCTCGTAGGCGGCGAGGCAACGATGCGTGAGTTCGCGTAGTTCGGCGAAATCGAGTCCGTGCTCGTCGCGAGTTCCAGCGAGCGCGGCGTATTCCGCTTCGAAGATCGACGGGGGCACGCCCGCGACCAGTTCACCGTAGCTCGCAACGAGTCTGCGATAGGTGTCCCAGACCAGACGCGGATTGCCGGTCTGGCGGAGCATGCCGGCAAGGGTGGCATCGCACAGGCCGACGTTGAGCAGCGTATCCATCATCCCCGGCATCGACACAGGCGCCCCCGAGCGCACCGAGAGCAGCAGCGGCACGCGCGTGTCGCCGAAGCGCTGACCGGTGGCATGCTCCAGTTCCCATAGACCGGGTGCCCACACCGCGCTCGCGGTGGCAGTTTCGCGGGCTCGAGCGTCGCGACAGTAGTGCGTGCCCAGCACGAAAGCCGGCGGCACCGGCAGGCCGAGATCAGCCATGCGCAGCAGATTGTAGGCCTTGAAGCCGACCGTTTCCGCCGACGCATGGGTCGCTTCGGGATTGCCGCGTGGTGTGGCGTCGCAGCCGATCAGGTAGACCTCGTCGGGCCAGCGTTGAGCGGCATCCGGTTGAAGGGCTGTCATGTGTTCGCTCCGGTTTCGCCGAAGGCGACATCGCGCAACGCATACCCGGCCACCAGCAGACGATCCGAGGCCAGTTCGAGTGTCGTTGCGAGATCGTTGGCGAGCATCAGGCTGGCGGCATCGCGCACGACACCGAGAATGGCGCGGCGTGCCGCGCGCAGCAGTTCGTCACACTGGCGCTCCGAGCGCAGCACGTTCCACGACGCGGCAAGAAACGCGTCGCTGTCGGTCGTATCGCTGGCGGTGCCGAGGCTGCGTGCGATAGCGAGCGACTTGACGTGCTCCTGTGTCGCCATCAGCACGGTTTGTGCGAGGCGCGACAGCGATTCGTGGACGTTGCTGTCCCAACCTTGCTGGTGGCCGTCGGCGATCAGGCTCATCAGGAACGCGGCTTCTTCGAGCGCGTCGGCGATGTCGTCGGAGAGTTCAAGCAGTTGCTTGAACGGCTGCCAGCGAGGCTGACGCTGCGCCTGCTCACGCGCGCGCATTACCAGATGGTCCGCCTGCCGCTCCCATGCCTTCGCTCTCGCGGCCAGCGCCTGCGCAGGGTTCTCGCCCGCCGGCGGCGCGCACATGACGTCATGCGTCAGGCCGTCGCTTACCGCTTGCGCCAGTGCGTGGCAGTACGCGGCGTGCTCCTCCAGCAGCTCGAACGCGCTGCTGTGCTGGCGCACACGCCGGGCGAGCAGCAACCGCGTTTGATCGGCGACGAGCGCCGCCGGCTGCCCGCCGATCAGCGCGTGACTGGCCATCTGCAGCACTTCGACCATGAACGCCTGCGCATCGCGCGAGCCGAGCACTGCGTCCAGCCGGTCGCCGATGCGGAACGCCCCTTGACCGACGGCCTGCATCGCAGCGTAGATGAGCGCTTCACCACCGGCCTTCAACCACGCCATGTGACCCACGTCGAGCCGGGCCGCATCGCGCAGAACCTCGATAGCCGCGTCTTTATCGACAAACGACAGCAACCGCTTGCGGGCCCGGTTCCAGTCGATCAGAAAAACAATGCGTGACCCGATTCCTTCGAGCGCGGTGTCGAGCGTGCGCTCGTCGGCACAATCAAAGCGCGCGACGCCGAACGTGTAAGCGTCACCTTCGTTCAGCGCGGCATTGACCTTCGATTGCAAGTCGCTCCACTGCGCACCGTAAGGCACCAGCAGCGACTGGAAGAACGCGAAGCGCGGCCGGTGCAGATCCGAATAACTCAACGTAATCGTCAGGCCTTCAACCTGCACGACCAGCACATGAGCGTCGTTGGTGCCGATGTCGTTTTGCAGCAGCAGCCGCTCGCCGTCGCGTGTCGCGGCGGTGTCGAGCCCCGGATGATCGAACTTCAGTGGCGCCGTGCGATTCAGCCCACGCATGAACGCGACGACGCGCGCGCGGTCGGCCGGTTGCAATTGCCACACGTGCGCACCGTCGATCTGCTCGCTCGAGACCGTATTCGCCAGCTGGTTGAGCGGACGGTGAAGGTCCATCACCAGCAGGTGCAGGCTGTCGTCTCCATTCGTTCGCTGGCCGCGCGTTAGCGATTGCAGTTGTACGCGGCTAAGGCGTTCGCCGCGCAGTGCGTCGAGCCCGGCCAGCCAGTGCTGGACACGCGCGTTCAATGTGTCTGTCTGATCGTCCGGTTGGAGCAGCGGTCGGGCCATCGTCTCCAGATCTTCGGCGAGACGCTGCACGAGACGCGCGAGGTCGGGCAGCAGCAACGTGCCGTCGACTAGCGAAGCGCTTGCAGGCATGTCGCGAAGCCATGGCGCGTCGACGTGTGCGGCGACCAGTTCTGCGGTCAGGTCCGGCAATTCGCGGTCGGGATGTTCGGCGTGCGCGAATGCAACCTGCAGCACGCTCAGGTAGAGCTTCAGACGGTCGTTGGCGGACAGTGCCGCCTTGATCCAGCCTGGCAGCAGCAGACTGCGCTGTCCCATTGCAGCAATTGCCTGGGTCTTTTGCGTCATGGGAGCCACTTGTGCGGGTAGGTGGTCCAGTCTCGGCTGCGTATATGACACTTTCCTGACAGCAGCGACGAGGCCGGAGTATTCGTTGACACACATCAACTGCGCACCGATTGACCTGCGCGAGCATCCGCAGAAACGCGTATGACGCGTTCAGGGTGCATGATGGTGAAGGGGAAATCGCTTGGCGAATTGTTCTTCTTCTCTCGTTTCCCGCAGGCGAAGGAAACCGCTGTTCAACTATCGATCGACCAGGCCATGATACTTCTCGACGGCAAGTACGGAATGCGCACCATGATCCCGTTCTTCAGGACCTGGCTGCGCCGTCCGCCGTCGCCGGCAGGCGCGCATGGGTCGACCACGAGCAGCGAAACGCTCAGCGAGATCGCCGGGCTTTCACCTGATGAAGCGCTCCAACGCTTGCACAGCACGGCGAGCGGCCTGTCCGCCGACGAGGTAGCAGAGCGCTTGCGCACTACCGGCGCCAATCAGGTGGCTCACGAAGTGCGCCATACGATCCTCGGTGAACTCGCGAATCGATCGATCAATCCGCTGAACCTGTTGCTGTTGTCGCTGGCAACTGCATCGTACTTTCTGGGCGACTCACGCGCCGCGATCATGATCGCGGTGATGGTGGTGCTTAGCGTTTCGCTGGGTTTCCTTCAGGAGCACCGCTCGAACAAAGCCGCCGACGCACTGCGCAGAATGGTGCGAACGAACGCCAGTGTACGCCGGCGTGCAACGGCGGCTGAAGCGGATCATATCGACATTCCAATCGAACAGATCGTTCCTGGCGACGTCGTCCTGTTGTCCGCTGGCGATATGATTCCCGCTGACCTGCGGCTGATCTCGGCGAGAGATCTATTCGTCAATCAATCGGCGCTCACTGGCGAGGCAATGCCACTCGAAAAATTCGCGCATGCCTGCAGCACTTCTGCCGAAACGCATTTCGACCTGCCGAATATCTGTTTCATGGGTAGCGCCGTTGTCAGCGGTGTCGGTTGCGGCGTTGTGGTGCTGACCGGGGGCAGGACGGCTTTCGGCCGCGTCGCGGACCTGATCGCCGCGCAGCGTGTACAGACGAGCTTCGACAAAGGCATTGCACGATTCACCTGGCTGATGATGGCTTTTATCCTGGTGATGGTTCCCCTCGTATTCGTTATCAATGGGCTGACCAAAGGTAACTGGTTCGAGGCGTTGCTTTTCGCGGTCGCCGTGGCAGTGGGGCTCACGCCCGAGATGCTGCCGATGATCGTGACGGTCAATCTGGCCAAGGGCGCGATTGCGATGTCACGGAAGAAAGTCATCGTGAAGCGCATCAACGCGATCCAGAATTTCGGCGCGATGGATATTCTTTGCACGGACAAGACCGGCACGCTGACGCAGGACCGAATCATCCTCAAGCGCCACCTCGATTTCCATGGTGACGAATCGGATCAGGTGCTCGAATATGCGTATCTGAACAGCGCTCACCAGTCGGGCCTCAAGAACCTGCTGGATGTCGCCGTGTTGAAGCACGTGGAGCTTCATGAGCAACTCAAGGCGCACGAGCAGTACACCAAGATCGACGAGATGCCATTCGATTTCGAGCGCCGCCGGATGTCCGTCGTGCTCGCACGGGGGGACGGTACTCACATTCTGATCTGCAAAGGGGCGGTCGAGGAGATTTTTTCGGTGTGCACCCGTTACGTGATCAACGGCGTAATGGGCACGCTCGACGAACGCAATTTCACCGCGGCAAAAGACGCCACCGCCGCGCTCAACGCCGATGGGTTTCGAGTCGTCGCCGTGGCCTACAAGGAGATGCCTCCGCAGCAGGCCACCTATGCGGTCAAGGATGAGGCCGATCTGATACTGCTCGGCTACATTGCGTTTCTCGACCCGCCCAAAGAGACGGCGGCGGCGGCCATTGCAACGTTAAAAGAGCGCGGCGTGCAGGTGAAGATTCTCACCGGGGACAATGACATCGTTACCCGCAAGATTTGCCATGAAGTCGGGCTTGCCGTGGATCGGGTCGTACTGGGCAAGGAACTCGAATCACTATCGCCCGAGCAACTAGCCGATCTGGCGGAGACCGCCTCTGTCTTCGCCAAAGTATCGCCGGCGCAGAAGGCTTCCGTTATCGACGCCTTGCATCGCAAGGGGCATGTCGTGGGTTTTCTGGGTGACGGCATCAATGATGGACCGGCGCTCAAGGTCGCGGACGTCGGCATTTCGGTCGATAGCGCGGTCGACATCGCGAAGGAATCGGCCGATATCATTCTGCTCGAGAAGAGCCTCGCCGTGCTTGGTGAAGGCGTGCTCGAAGGCCGCAAGGTGTTCGGCAACATCACCAAGTACATCAAGATGGGTGCCAGTTCGAACTTCGGGAATATGTTCAGCGTGCTCGGCGCCAGCATCATCCTTCCGTTTCTGCCCATGGCGCCAATCCAGGTGCTCACCAACAATCTGCTATACGACTTTTCGCAAACCGCCATTCCGACCGACAACGTGGATGAAGAATATCTGCGTGTGCCGCGTCGGTGGGATATCGGCAACATCGTCAAGTTCATGCTGCTGATCGGGCCGATCAGCTCCATCTTTGACTACGTCACGTATTTCATGATGCTTTATGTGTTCGGCGCGTGGGACAAGCCTTCCTTGTTTCAGACGGGCTGGTTTGTGGAGTCGCTGCTTACCCAGACGCTGATCATCCACATCATCCGGACTTCGAAAGTGCCATTTCTGCAGAGTCGAGCAAGCGCGGCGCTGATTGCGACGAGTCTTGTCATCGCCGCCGTGGGAATCGCCATACCCTATACGTGGCTCGGCACATTCCTGGGCTTTATTCCCTTGCCACCGGCTTACTGGCCAGCACTTCTGCTGATTCTCCTGAGTTATGCCGTGTTGACGCATCTGATGAAGACCTATTTTGTTCGGCGATTCGGGCTGGATTGAGTGCCGCGACTCGGCTAGTGGAACATCACCAGGGCGGTCGATGTGCCGGACATTGCTGACTACTGCGATTTTTTACGCCGGGTTAACGCCAATTCGCGTAGCCTGATAAAAAGCAATGGACAGGTGGCACACATGACGCGCGCATTGGTTGGTCTGCGGACCTTCTTTGGAATGGGTAAGGCATCGCCACAAGGCCGTTCGCGGTCCGTGCCGAGCCGCAATGTGATGATGCGCGTGACCCTGGACGCCCAACACGCCACACCTTTGCGCCAGGCGCTGATCCGGGACTGCGGCGATCAGCAATGGACCATTCGCGTGGCCCCTCTGCACGGAACGGGGCGCGTGCGGCTATCGCTCTATCTGCCCAAAGACGCGGTCAATGGGGCCATGCAACGGCTTGCGCATCTGGCGCCGACTGCGGAGGTGGGACAACTGCTTGAAATCCCCCAGGCGCCAACCAACGCCTGGCGGGCTCTGATGCATACCCCGTCCCAGCCGCGCGCCGATTCGTCTGATTATCAGGCTGAATCAGTAGGGAAAGCAGAGACGCTTGCCCAACTGCTTTCCGCGGATCATGTTCTACTTGGCTGGGACGTAGCAGACCGCGAGACCCTGTTCGAACAGTTTGGCCATTTCTTCGAGCAGCGCTACGACATGCCGGCAACAAGCGTGACCACTGGGCTGATGGCGCGCGAGGCGCTAGGCTCGACCGGTCTCGGCCAGGGTGTGGCTGTTCCACACGGTCAAATCAGAATGCTGCGCCACGCCATGGCGTTTTATGTGCGTCCCGCGCAGCCAATTCCATTCGATGCCCCGGATGAGCAACCTGTGAGCGACGTGATCGTTCTGCTGGTTCCGGAATGGGCAAACAGCACGCATCTGCTTTTGCTGGCTGACGTGGCACAGCGTTTCTGCGACCATCAGTTCCGCGAGGTGCTACATCGCTGTATCGACGCGCGGGCCGTATCCCAACTGTTCGCCAGCTACGAGGCGGTGGGTGATGTTGGGCGTGGGGGGCCGCACACAAATCCCGCGGGTGATCCACCTGCGGCCGTCAAACGGTTCCGCCCGCGCGGGTAGGGTTTTTGCCGTACGTGGATCATCGATCCGCGGGTTTCTTTGTTGACGCGAGCAGTGCAACGCTGACGCAAGCGCTCGCAGGAAAATATCCTCGGTGTTCCGCGGAACCATACACTTGGTGCGGTTTTCGGCGCCCACACACCTTGGCATGCTCCTGCAAGCGCTTGCGGCAGCCGACTATGACACGAATGCGAACGGCAAAATGGCCGCGACGGCGATGGCGACGCCGACCGTAGCAAACCCCAGGCTAAGCGCAAACATGGTGGAAATGCTCGCAATGACCACGAGCGCCAAACACCAGCGACGCTGAATCTGATGGGCAACAATGAGGCTTCTGCCCTTACCCGTATCCTCGATACTCGCTGCTGCAATTGTCTTGTATTGACGAAATCTCAACCGGAGCATGTAGAACCTCGTTCTTTGAATTGAGATTCTGTCATCAACGGTATAATGAATTTATAAAACCGCAGGGCGTGTGCCGTTAATGCGCTATATCGAAGCGCGCAGTGCCGGATGTAAACCGCTGCAACTTTTGGCGCTCGGTCGACGCGACTTGCTCTCGCCAAGCTCGGCCTGCGGGACGACGTGCTGTCTTCCGTGCGTCGTTACAAGACGTGGCCCGCGCAAGAATATCCCTCGTTAAGCGCATACATCGTGTGCCCGCGATTCGTTGGCGCCCGGTGCGGCACCGTACCGACGTCTCTTAAAGTTTCAGACATGATTGAAGATGCGCTCGCTGAAAGAGTCGTGACTGCACGGTCACCTCGCGCCCGGATCGCCAACCCCGCCTTGCCGGTGTCGATCAGTCCGTCCCGAATCCTTTGCTGCGTGCGTTGACCTGTCGCCTGCCCGAAACGTCAGGCCGGTGATCATGTGTTTCTGGATTGGCGCCACGCCGTCGTAGAAAGAGGGTTCACTTGATTAGTCATACACTCGCATTCTTCTCAGAGGGCCTACTGGCCTTTTCGTGGTGGCAGATCCTGCTGGCCACGCTGGTGTCGACGCACATTACGATCGTCAGCGTGACGGTCTATCTGCACCGGTGCCAGGCGCATCGCGCGCTTGATCTGCATCCTCTCGCCAGTCATTTTTTTCGTTTCTGGTTATGGATGACAACTGGGATCGTGACCGGCAAGTGGGCCGCGGTTCACCGCAAGCACCATGCGAAGTGCGAGACGCAGGAAGATCCTCACAGCCCACAGGTCAGCGGAATCTGGAGGGTCTTGCTTGGTGGCGCCGAACTGTACCGCACCGAAGCGAAGAACGAGGAGACGCTGCGCCGGTTCGGCCACGGTACGCCGGCCGACTGGCTGGAGCGGAATGTCTATGAAAAATATCCGGATCTGGGTATCAGCCTGTTGATGGTGATCGACGTGGCGCTGTTTGGTATTGTCGGCGTATCGGTGTGGGCCGTTCAGATGATGTGGATTCCTTTCTGGGCCGGCGGCGTGGTCAACGGGCTGGGCCATTTCTGGGGTTACCGAAATTTCGGTCCGCCTGATGCGAGCACGAATGTGATTCCGATCGGCATTCTGATCGGCGGAGAAGAACTTCACAATAATCACCATGCGTATGCAACGTCCGCAAAGCTGTCGAACAGGTGGTACGAGTTCGACATGGGCTGGATGTATATTTGCGTGCTTTCCGCGCTCGGGTTGGCCACAGTCAGGAAAGTGGCGCCTAAACCGCGAATGGTCAAAGGCAAAGCGGTTCTCGACGACGAGACGCTGCAAGCCGTGCTTCGAAACCGCTGCGAGGTGATGGCAAGCTATGCGAGAACGGCTGAGCGCGCTTATCGGCAGGAACTTGCGCGAGTGCAGCATATCAGCCGGAGGGAGAGAGCCTTGTTGATGCGTGGTGTGAAAAAATGGTTTCGCGACGGGGAGGCAGGGCAAGGCGGAGCGGGTCATCCCGTGCCCAAGGAACTCTGCGGCAACGACGCGAAGCTTCTTGTCTACGTCGAACTGCGCGAGGATCTGGCGGCAATCTGGGACCGCTCGAATCGCTCTCGCGAACAACTCCTGTTTCAGTTGGAAGACTGGTGTCGACGCGCTGAACAGAGTCGAATCGACGCACTAAGGGAGTTTTCGCTTCGTCTTCGCCACTACGGTTGAGGTTCAAGGCTGTCGCTTCGGCCGCCGTCGATCTCGAGCTCAGCCTCGCACTCGACTGGCACATTCAGAGGAAGCGCCACGCCCACTGCCGAGCGAGAGTGCGTGCCAATGTCCGGCCCAAACACTTCAACAATGAGATCAGAGTAGCCATTGGCGATCTTTGGCATCTGATCGAAGCCCGGCGCTACATTAATCATTGCAAAAACGCGCAGCCATGCCGTAATGCGATCCAGGTCTCCAAGCGCTTTCTGCAGGCTCGCCAAATGCGCGAGCGCCACGAGGCGCGCCGCTGTATAGCCTTCGTCCACCGATACTTCAGCGCCAACTCTGCCGGCCGGTTGCGCAATTGTCCCGTCGAGGTTAAGCGGAACGTGTCCTGAAACGAAGGCTCGCGGACCCCTTACTCGAACCCATGCAAAAGGCAAAGTCATGCGGATGTTTGCCGGCATCTGTAGCGGCGCAGGCAACGTCAAGCCTAATTCCGCCAACTTCGCTTCGATTCGCGCCATGATCACCTCCTCAGAGTTCCGCCTACCGGACTGGGCATGGTTCTTTGCTGCTCGACCTGGCAGGGGCAGTCTAAATTTATCGCTTTCCAGAATCGTTCTATTGAAGCTAGTAGTACGTAGTACCGCACCGCCTGATTTCTGAAAGCCGGCATTCTCCCGACTCCGCGCATGCTGGATGATCTATGCTGAATGACTGATAGTCAGCGCCAGGCTGCGGCCGTCTCGATCAAGGAACCGCGAAACAAGGGGCATTCCATGGATACAGTGTCCACTTCCCACATCCGGTACAGGCAGGTGGCCGATCTCCCATGTCCGAAGGGTTTGCCTTTTTTTGGCAACCTCCATCAGCTATCCCCGACCCGGCTGCACCTCGTACTCGAACAATGGGCGCGGGAGCTAGGCTCGCCTTTCAGATTTCAGATCTGTCGAATGCCGGTGACAGTGTGGACCGATCCGGAGCTGTGTCAGACCATCATGCGCGAACGTCCGCACCGGTATCGCCGTTATGCGTCGATAGAGTCGGTGCTGGAGGAAATCGGCTGCAACGGTCTCTTCTCGGTCGAGGGCGCAGCGTGGGCGCCGCAACGAAAGCTGATCATGCATTCGTTGTCCATTCCGCATATCAAAGCTTTTTATCCCAGTCTGAAGGCCATCACGGAAAGGCTTTACCAACGCTGGCAACGCGCAGCGGCGCACGGAACTGTAGTCGAGATGACTGACGATCTCAAGCGCTACACGGTGGACGTCACGAGTGCTCTTGCTTTTGGCGAGGACTCGAGGACCATCGACCAGGATCGTGGTGTCATACAGGAGCATCTCGCGCTGATCTTTCCCATGTTGATGAAACGTATCAACGCGCCTTTTCCCTACTGGCGATATGTGAGATTTCCTCGGGACCGCGAGCTCGACCGCTCTCTGATCGAAGTTCACCGGTACGTGCGAAATATGATGAGCCGGGCACGTGAGCGGATGCGCGACGACCCCTCGGAGGCGCCACGTCATCTCCTTGAAGCGATGCTCGTCATGCGCGACGCGCCACAGTCCGACATAACCGATGACCAGGTGGCTGCGAATGTTCTCACGCTACTGCTTGCAGGCGAAGACACGACGGCGAATTCCATAGCGTGGACGCTGCTATACGTTGCTACGGATCCGGCTTTGCAACAGCGGCTCTTTGACTCGTCGAGCAGTGTGCTCGGTTCTTCATCGGTATGCCCGGACTTTACGTCGTTAAAGCAGTTGGATCTGTGTGAGGCAGTGTGCACGGAAACCGGAAGGCTCCGTCCGGTCGCCGCGGTGAATTCGTTTGAGCCCTTGGAAGACGTGTGTCTCGCCGACATCTTGCTACCGGCCGGCACGAAAATGTTTTTCCTGAATCGGCCCGCCACTATCGACGCGCGCAATTTTTCGAATCCTTTGCAGTTCGACCCGGATCGCTGGCTGCATGACGATAGCCGCTCGCGTACAGTGCACGACTCGCGTGCATATCTGCAGTTTGGTGCCGGGCCACGTGTATGTCCGGGACGTTACCTGGCTGCTGTGGAAATGCGCCTCGTGCTGTCGATGCTGATGGCCAATTTCACGGTCCGAATGGCCGTCGACCCGGATACGATTCGGGAGATCACTGCGTTCACCATGGTCCCGAGTGCCATGCCGGTGCATCTTTCGGCACGGACCGTATAGTTGTCCTC
>NZ_JARESX010000123.1:0-13369 GCF_046026435.1 Paraburkholderia sp. RL17-381-BIF-C
TGGGTTTCTGTCTGGGGGGCTGTGTGTTTTGTCTCTGATAAATTTCCTGGCGGTCGGCTGTTTGCGGCGCGCCCGCGCGCGCTTCTGCAGTTAGCCAAATGCAGCAGTCAACCAGGCACGCCCCAATGTGTGCACTCAGTTGCCTGCCCTTAGCGGCCTGCGCGCTTAACCCGTATTGCGCAAGCCCGCCGCAATCCCGTTGATGCTCAAATGAATCCCGCGCCGCACGCGGGCGTTGGTGTCGCCGCCGCGGTGACGCTTGAGCAACTCAACCTGCAAGTGATTCAGCGGATCGAGATACGGGAAGCGGTTCTTGATCGAACGCGCGAGCAGCGGGTTCTCCGCGAGCCGTTCGCTCTTGCCCGTGATCTCCGACAACACCTTCGACGTGCGCTCCCATTCCGCGACGATCCGCTCGAACACGTGCTTGCGCAGCTTCTTGTCGGACACGAGCGCGGCGTAGCGCGAGGCGACCGCGAGGTCGGTCTTCGCCAGCACCATGTCCATGTTCGACAGCAGGGTCGAGAAGAACGGCCACGTCTTGTGCATTTTCCGCAGCAGCGAGAGACGGCGCGTGCGTTCGGCGTCGCTCGGCGCGCCGTCCAGATACGCGGCCACCGCGCTGCCGAATCCGTACCAGCCGGTCAGCAGCAAACGGCATTGACCCCACGAGAAACCCCACGGAATCGCGCGCAGATCTTCGATCTTGCGTTGCTTCGGATCCTGCAGTTTGCGCGAAGCGGGACGGCTGCCGATATTCAATTCGGCAATCTCCGCGATCGGCGTCGACTCGAAGAAATACTCCTTGAAGCCGGGCGTTTCATAGACCAGCGCGCGATACGAGGCCATCGCCGTATCGGACAACTGCTGCATCGTTTCTTCGAATGCAGGCAGTTGCGCCGGCGCGATGCCGTGCGGCAGCAACGACGCTTCGAGCGTCGCGGCGACCACTGTCTCCAGATTGCGGCGGCCGATCTCCGGGTTGCCGAACTTGCTGGCAATCACTTCGCCTTGCTCGGTCAAACGGATCTGACCGTCAACAGTGCCCGGCGGCTGCGACAGAATCGCCTGATAGGTCGGGCCGCCGCCACGGCCGACGGTGCCTCCGCGTCCATGGAACAGACGCAGTGTCACGCCGCGTTCGTTAAAGAGCGACACCAGCGCGAGTTCGGCGCGGTACAACTCCCAGTTCGACGTGAGGAAGCCGCCGTCCTTGTTGCTGTCCGAATAGCCGAGCATCACTTCCTGCTCGTTACCCTGATGTTCGATCAGCGCGTCCACGCCCGGCAGCGCGATCAGATCGCGCATGATGTGCGGCGCGTTACGCAAGTCGGGGATCGTCTCGAACAGCGGGATCACCATCAGGGCCGCCTGAGCCGGATCGTTCGCATTGCCGAGGCAACCGCGCAGCAGGCCGGTTTCCTTTTGCAGCAGCATCACTTCCACCAGATCGCTCACCGTCTCCGTGTGCGAAATGATGTAGTTGCGCACCGCGCGCGCGCCGAATTTCTCGCGCGTGCGGCGGGCTTCTTCGAGCACGCCGAGCTCGCTTTTCACGAGGTCCGAGTACTCCGCGAACGGCAGACGCAACGGACGCGGCTGCGCCAGCTCCGACAGCAGCACGGTGAGCTTGTCCGCTTCGGAGAGCCCCGCGTAGTTTTCTTCGACGCCCGCGCGACGCAGCAGCTCGGTAATCACCGCTTCGTGAACGTCGGAGCTCTGACGCAAGTCGATGCTCGCCAGATGGAAGCCGAACACTTCGGCGGCGCGCGCGAGCGGCGACAGACGCGGGGCGGCGAGCGGCGCGCCGTGATGCTCGGCGAGCGAATCGATCAGCACGTGCAGGTCGCGCACGAATTCGGAGGAGTCAGCGTAAGGCTTGGCGCGAATCGGCGCCGCGCCGCGGCCCGCGCTGCGCACCGGCACGCTGCCTTCGCCGAGACGCACGCGCGCGCTTGCCGCGAGGCGCGTGTACATGCCGATCAACGCACGGCGATACGGCTCGTCCGTGCGATGCGGCGACTGGTCGGGCGAGATCTCCGCGAGTTCTTTCAGGGCGTCGCTGGCGCCGGCCAGCAGGTTCGACACCGACAACTCGGCGCCCAGCTTGTGCACCTGTTCCATGTAGTGCTCGAAGATCACCGCGGCCTGGCGGGTGATCGCGTTTTCGAGCGTTTCTGCCGTGACGTTCGGATTGCCGTCGCGGTCGCCGCCGATCCAGCTGCCCATCTGGAAGAAGGGCGGCAGGCGCGCTTCGAGGCCGTGCTCGGCGAGCGCTTCTTCGATATCGGCGTAGAGCGCCGGGATTTCTTCGAGGAAGGTGGCGCGGTAGTACGACAGCGCGTTTTCGATTTCGTCGGCCACGGAGAGACGCGAATCGCGCAGCATGCGCGTTTGCCACAGCGACGTGACGCGGGCGCGCAGCATCGCTTCGTTGTGCGCACGTTCGCGGTCGGTCAGTTGCTGGTCGCGTTCGGCGAGCAGGCGCGCAACGTCGTGCTGCGCGTCGAGAATGCTCTTGCGCTGCACTTCGGTCGGGTGCGCGGTGAGCACCGGCACGATCAGCGCGTTGTTGAAGAACTCTTGCAGGACCGGCGTGGCGGCCGCGCCCGCTTCGACGAGGCGCTCGAGCGAATGGGCGATCGTGCCCGGCTGCGAGGTCGAGCCGGCCAGCTCGTGAATCCGGTGACGGCGATTGCGGTGGCGGTCTTCGGCAATGTTCGCGAGATGCGAGAAATAGCTGAAGGCGCGCACCACGCTGACCGTCTGTTCCGGGCTCAGCGAGCGCAGCTTCTTGTCGAGCGTCTGCGCGGCGGCGCTGTCGTCTTCGCGGCGAAAGCGCACGGCCGTCTGACGGATCGTTTCGACGACGTCGAACACCGCGTCGCCTTCCTGCTCGCGCAGCACGTCGCCGAGCAGGCGTCCCAGATAACGGATGTCCTGGAACAGCGGATGGTCCTTGTCCTCGCGCGTGCGGCCGTTGCCTTTCGACGCGGGCGCGGCGGTCTGCTCCGTCACGGCTTGCAGTGTGGGCGCTTGCGCGGCTTTCTCAGCCTTATCGGCCTTCGTTGCGGCGACGATCTTGACCTTCGTGGAGCCGGCCTTGGCCGATTTCTGCGCCGGGGCCTTGGATGCGGCCTGCGCTGTCTTGTTCGCCGTCTTATCCGTTTTGACTGCCTTCACAGCCTTGTCCGACTTGACGGGCGTGGACGTTTTGGCGGGCTTGCCGGCTTTGGCGGCGTTGGCAGCCTGCGCGGGTTTGCCGGCGCGTTTGGCCGGTGCGGGCTGACTGGCGGTAGCAGAAGCGGCGGCAGAAGCGGCAGCAGAAGCGGTGGGCGCCGCGGCGGCGTCGGCCGCTCGAGCGTTGGGCGATGCAGTGTTGCGGCGGGCAGGGCGCGCCGGTCCGGAAGACGTCACGATGGGTTTCCTCAGGGAAGCCAGGGTCTGTTGAGTGATGAACTGCTACTGCGGAACTGCACTATGAACTGCAACGTGAACAGCAAGTGAACTGCAAGAAGCGGTCTGCGCCGATGGCGATACGCCTGAGAGGAACTGCGCGCCTTCATGCTGCCGAGCGTTTGCACGACGCCCATGTGAAGCGCTTGCGGCACATTGCGCCGCATTGCATCATCCCGCATGCCGGAGCACGGTGCGCGAACGACCGTGCTTGAACAGGCGGGGTCTGGGCCGGCGCGCGCCGCGCGAAGCCCGTCTCCTCCATCGATACCGCTTCAGCACGGCGCCCCGCCGCGTCTTGAGACGCGAGAGCGCGTGCTAACATTGATTGTTATTACATCCCGTCATTCGATCAGCAAGCTAATGAACACCGAGACGTTTTCCACGCCACCCCACACGCTTGTGATTGCGTCGCGAGAGAGCCGCCTGGCCATGTGGCAAGCGGAGCATGTGCGATGTGCGCTGCACAAATTATATCCATCTTGTGACGTAAAAATCCTCGGAATGACGACACGTGGCGATCAAATTCTCGATCGCACTTTGTCGAAGGTTGGTGGTAAGGGCCTCTTCGTCAAGGAACTGGAAGCCGCGTTGGCCGACGGCCGCGCCGACCTCGCCGTGCATTCGCTCAAGGACGTGCCGATGGCATTGCCCGAGGGCTTCGCGTTGTCCACCATCATGGAGCGCGAAGATCCGCGCGACGCGCTGGTCTCCAACACATACGACTCGCTTGCCGCGTTGCCCGAAGGCGCCGTGGTCGGCACTTCCAGCCTGCGCCGCGAAGCCATGCTGCGCATGCGCTATCCGCATCTCGAAGTGCGGCCTTTGCGCGGCAATCTGGACACGCGCCTCGCCAAACTCGATCGCGGCGATTACGCGGCGATCATTCTGGCGGCGGCTGGTTTGAAGCGTCTGGGTCTCGGCGAGCGCATCCGCGCGTTGCTCGATCCTGAAGACAGCTTGCCCGCAGCGGGGCAGGGCGCGCTCGGCATCGAGATTCGCGCTGATCGTGCGGACCTCGCGGCGTGGCTCGCGCCGCTGCATCACGAACACACGGCGGCCGCCGTCGAAGCAGAGCGCATGGTTTCGCGCGCGCTCGGCGGCAGTTGCGAAGTGCCGCTCGCCGCGTATGCCACCTGGCACGACGGCGCGCTGCATCTGCGCGGCATCGTCGCGACGCCGGACGGCCAGCGCGTGTTGAGCGCGCACGCGTCGGCGCCCGCGCCCACCGTCGAGCATGCGCTCGCGCTCGGCCAGGAAGTCGCGGACGCGCTCGCGCAGCAAGGCGCGATGGACATCGTGCGCGCACTCGGCACCGCCGGCGGCGCCGCTGCGGCGGACAGCGCGGTGACCGGCGAGTGATGGCGGCCGATACTCCCGGCAACGCATCCCCAGCCGTCGACAAGGCGGCGTTCACGGTCGTGATTACACGACCGGCCGGTCAGTCGAACGAACTGATCGCACGGCTCGCCGAAGTGGGCCTCGCCACGCTCGACTTTCCGCTGATCGACGTCGCACCCGTTACCGACGACGCTCCCTTGCGCGCGGCGCTGAGTTCGCTCGAACGCTATGCGCTCGTGGTGTTCGTATCGCCGAATGCCGTCGATCACGCCTTCGCCCACAGCGATACGATCTGGCCGCATGCGCTGCCGATCGGCGTGGTCGGTCCCGGCAGCGTGCAGGCGCTGGCGCGCCACGGCGTGAGCGCGCCGGCGTACAACATGATCAGCCCGCCCTCCGGCGCGGATGAAGAAGCCGCGCGCTTCGACTCCGAAGGCCTCTTCGCGGCGATCGACATGGCGCTCGGCGCGACGAACCTGGAAGGCAAGCGCGTGCTGATCGTGCGCGGCGACGGCGGCCGCGAGTGGCTGGCCGAGCGTCTGCGTGAAGCCGGCGCCGAAGTCGAGACCGTCGCGGCCTACCGGCGCCTCGTGCCGGAACCGTCGATAGGCGGCTGGGCGCGCGTGCACGAACTGCTCGCGGGCGAGCCGCATGCGTGGCTGCTCACCAGTTCCGAAGGCGTGCGCAATCTGCACGAACTGGCGCAAGACCACCTCACCGTCGACGAAATCGTGCAGCTCAAACGCGCCACGCTCGTCACGCCGCATCCGCGAATCGCGCAGACCGCGCGGGCATTGGGTTTTGATAGCATTACGGTGTCCGGCGCGGGCGATGAGCGCATTGTCCGCACCCTGCTTGCCGCCGTCCCGACCGTAGTTCAACCGGTACCGTCCAACCCGGCTCATTCACCGGCTAAATCACGCATGACTGAAACGAACGCATCCACGAACGCTTCACCCCAGCCTGCCGCGACCACTGCGTTGCCGCCGAATCCACCCTTCACGCCATACGAAGCGCAAAAGCGTTCTAGCGCGAGCGGACCGCTGCTGTGGTTTGTCGTCGTGATCATTGCTTGTGCCGCGGGCGTGGGCGGCTATGCGCTCAATCGCAAGGTGGAGCGCACCGAGCAGCAGCTCGTGCAGCGCCAGCAGGCCAACGACACGCAGACCAACGAACTGCGCATCAAGACGGACCAGGCGCTCGCCACCGTGCATCAATCGGACTCGCAGGTTGCGCAACTGGAAGGCAAGCTCGCCGATGCGCAAAGCGCGCAGCAGGCGCTGCAACAGCAGTACGCCGATCTCGCGCGCAATCGCGACGACTGGACGCTCGCCGAAGTCGGTCAGATGCTCTCCGCCGCGAGCCAGCAGTTGCAGCTCACCGGCAACACGCAGCTCGCGCTGTTCGCGCTGCAAAGCGCCGACACGCGCCTCGCCGCGTCGGACAGCCCGCAAGCGGTCGCCGTGCGCAAGGCCATCGCGCAGGACATCGACAAGCTGAAGGCCGCGCCGTCCACCGACCTCACGGGTCTGGCCATCAAGCTCGACAACGCGATCGACCACGTGGACGACCTGCCGCTCTCCGGCGAAGCTCCGATCCCCCATGCCACGCCGCAAGCTGCAACGTGGGCCGATACCGCCAAGGTGGCGGCGGCCACCGGCGAGCCGCGCTGGAAGGTGTGGTGGCGCGAGGTGAGCACCGGCATCGGCCAGCAGTTGACGAGCCTCGTGCAGGTGCGCCGTATCGACAATGCCGACGCGATGCTGGTCACGCCCGATCAGGGCTACTTCGTGCGCGAGAATCTCAAGCTGCGCTTGCTGTCCGCGCGTCTTGCCTTGCTCTCGCGCAACGAGACCACGCTGAAGTCCGACCTGGCGGCGGCGCAGAATGCGCTGACGCGCTACTTCGACAATTCGTCGAAGAAAACCCAGACCGTGAGCGATCTCGTCAAGCAGGTGCAGGCGGCCTCGGCCGCGGTTGAACTGCCGAATCTGAGCACGAGTTTGCAGGCCGTCAATCAATACCGGAGCCGAGGTTAATCATGGCGATCCGGGGACTTCTATGGCTTGCATTGCTTTTCGCCATTGCCGTGGTGCTGGCGGTGGTGGGACGCTTCGATATGGGGCAGGTGCTGCTGATCTATCCGCCGTACCGCGTGGACATGTCGTTGAATCTGTTCGTGGTCGGACTGGTCGTGCTGTTCATCCTGCTGTATGCGCTGCTGCGCATCTTCCGCAATATCTGGCGCATGCCGCAACGCGTGGCCGCGTATCGCGCGCGTTCGCGGGTCGCGAAAGCGCATGCCGCGCTGCGTGATGCGATCGGCAACCTGTATGCGGGGCGTTTTTCGCGCGCGGAAAAGGCTGCCAAAGACGCACTCGCGAATGGCGACAACAAGGGCGCGGCCGGTTTGATCGCGGCCACCGCCGCGCATCGCATGCATGAATATGCGCGGCGCGACGAATGGCTCGCGCAGATCAACGAATCCGACTGGCAGGACGCTCGCCTGATGGCCACCGCCGACATGCGCGCGGATGGCCGCGACGCGGACGGCGCGCTGACCGCGCTGACCGAAATGCAGTCGCAGGGCGCGCGGCGGATTCACGCGCAGCAGATCACGTTGCGCGCGCAACAGCAGTTGAAGAACTGGGGCGAGGTGCTCAAGCTCGTCAAGACGCTGGAAAAACGCGAAGCGATTCATCCGGCCGTGGCAGTGCGCTTGCGTCAGATCGCGGCGGAAAACCTGTTGCGTGACCGGCGCCACAATGCCGACGCGCTGCTCGAGTTGTGGAATTCGCTGTCGGCCACCGAACGCCATTCGCCGCGTCTCGCGGATCTCTCCGCCGAGTTGCTGGTGGCGCTGAACCGTCCGCAGGAAGCGCGCAAGATCGTCGAGGAAGCGCTGGCGCAAAACTGGGACGCGCGTTTGCTGCGCCGCTATCCGGATACGGCGGGCGGCGACGCGTTGCCGCTGATTCAGAAGGCCGAAGCGTGGCAGAAGGATCGTCCGGAAGATGCGGACCTGATGTTCGCGCTGGGCCGCTTGTGCCTGCATCAGCAACTGTGGGGCAAGGCGCAATCGTTCCTCGAACGCGCGCTGAAACTCGCGGACAACGAGACGCTGAAGATTCGCTCGCATCGCGCGTTGGCGCGTTTGCATGAACAGCTCGGCGATACGGAGAAGGCGAGCCAGCATTATCGCGAGAGTGCGTTGGCGATGAATATTGTTTGAGGGTTTTTGGGGCGGCGTGTTTGTTTTCGGTGCGCTGCTTTGAGAGCTTGAGACGGCTGGTTTTAGTTCATGAGTTGATGTGTTGATGGCCGCAGCGGATGCTGCGGCCATTTGTTTTTGTGCCGGCGGTTGCCTGTTATGCGGGGCTCGATTTGATCGCTTGGGGCGGTCTTAGTGCGGCGCGGTGGACGGCTGTTGCACGGTCGCGGACGGCGACTCGATCGTGCTTTGCGTGGAGGGCTTTTTGCGGGACGACGCTTTCGTTGCTTCGATCGACGCCCCTGCTCGCTGCGACGCTTTAGTCAGCAAGTTCGTCGCATGCTGCGCCGTGAGGCGGCTGCGCGCGACGCCCTTCGCGTCGAGTGCGATCACCTGGAACAACTCGCGGTCGTATTCGAGATCCTGCTGATACTGCTCGGCCGTGTCCACCAGCAATTCGAGCAGCGTCTGACGACGCTTTCTTTCGTCGTGGGTAATCGCAGGATTTCTAACTATCGATGACGCAAGGGTAATCAACGTGTCCAGTTGACCCAGCTGCCGGTCGCATAAATCGAACGCGGAAAGGGCAAGCTTTTCGTACTGGAGTGCGTCGACTGGTGGACGTGACGCCGGTTGAGTTTTGACGGGCCTGGTCATGGTGCGATCTCCTTGTTGGTGGGGTGGATCGCCCGGACACGCTTCTTTGAGGGGAGGGGTGAGCGGGCACGAAGTAGGGTTGACAGACCGGGGCATAAACAAACCGGCGAGCCTTGCGGCTCCCCTACCAAGGCCCGCCCATTGAAATATAGACGTGCAGAGGTAGTCGCACGACCCGCCTCGGCGGGTGTGCGGTTTATGCCACAGGCTGTCAAACCTGGTCGCTGGGTGTTTCCCGACGACTTGGTGATTATAAGGGAGTGGGGCTGTCTCGGATTTAGTCTTGGGGGTAATGTTGGGGGGGGCTGAAGGGATAAGGGGGAGTAGGGCGAGCGGTCGCTCGATGTCTCTCGCCTACTTCAATTTCGTCCACGGCTGAGCGGTCTTTGTGACTTGTCGCGCCTAATCCGATTTCTGCCAACTGAGCATCCCGCATTGGGGAACGTGGAGTACCGAGGTGTACGCACTGCGGACGGTCGATCAAGCGCGACATAGAGGGCGGCGTCCAAGGTGCGTCGGGCATTCGTTTCGGCTCACTGGAGGGCCGGAGTTCTCTCGCGGCCATTCGATTATTGGCATTGGTCGGCGCCTACGGGTCTCTTTACTGGCATTCAAAGTCGGCAGTCGCGAATGACTGGTCGCACCGCTAGCGAATGCGTCCTTGTGTTAAGTACTGTTGGAAGCCTGCATCAAAGCACGGCGTGCAACTGGCCGTGACGCTGCTTGGCAGGCGTCCAACAATCTTCAATACATGCCGCCGATCGGGAGAGCACGTCCATCGGCTCAATCTCATTTTTTGCCGCGATGCAAACAGATAACTGAATTCACCGTCGTTCCCTCTCGGTCGGCGCAATTTGCTCTGGATTCAGCAACGTTTACCGTCTACATTGAGCATGCGACTGATCATCTGGCAAGTAATGCGTCTGCGCGGGCTGTTTTTTTGACGTCACGTGGACTTGCCGAATAACAAGAACGGGGGCCAAGTGGAAAAGCTAATATTAGAAGCTATCGCGGATAAGCGGTTGATAGAGTTTTATTACCAAAATCTCCTGCGCATTGTCGAACCCCATGTATATGGCGTTACAAATGGAGCCCAGCAAGTTCTCGGTTATCAGACAGGGGGGCGAAGTAGTAACGGTGGACTCCCTGACTGGCGACGTTTCGACCTCAACCAGATGTCACGGCTTACTATCCTCGCTCAAACATTTCCCGGCCGTCGTTCCATCCCGTCCGGAAAGCATAGCTCTTGGGATTCGCGGATAGCCATCGTTAGCTAGACGTCAGCGCACACGCGTCAACTGTATCCGCTGCGCCGCCAAACCGGACTGTCACAGGTTGCTGCGTGGGGACGCGTTCCAAAATAAGCTGGCGATAGACTGCTTTTACGGGTAGCGAGTCGGCGCCCGTAACTTTTGTCTTCGGCCAAAAGTACGAGAGGCTGGAATCCGCAATGAAGATTCAATCTGTTCACATAAAAAACTTCCGCACGTTGAAAGACGTGGCGATCCCCTTCGATTCCGTCACGACATTCATCGGGCCGAATGGTGCCGGGAAGTCAACTGTGCTTCGTGCGCTCGACTGGTACTTCAACGGCAAGCCGGGCTCGCTGACGGAGAAGGACTGTTCCTTCGGAATTACCACCAAGAACATCGAGGTTCAAGTCACCTTCACTGATCTCACCGACAAGGATCGCGCAGCACTTGGCAAGTACGTACCGGACGGCGTTGCCACATTTACAGCATGGAAGCTCCGGTCGCCTGACGGCTCTGAGGTGCTCTCGGCGAATGCGAAGGGCTTTCCAGAATTCAACGCGATCAAAGCAGCAGGCGGCGCGACAGCAAAGAGGGAACTATATGCCAATCTTCGCAGTAGCCGTTCGGATCTAAACCTCGCCGCGGCCACTACAGGTGCAGCAGTCGATCAGGCGATGACGGCCTGGGAGTCCTCCCACACTGACCAACTTGTCGACTCCCCCGAAGCGCTGCAGACCAACTTCTTCGGCTTCAACAGCGGCGGCAAGATGAGTGGCCTTTTCGACTTCGTTCTGGTCACCGCCGACCTTCGGGCAAGTGAGGAATCGACCGACGGCAAGGCGAGCATCATCGGTCGAATCCTTGAACGTTCAGTTGATCGTGCTGCTGCTGATGAGGAGATCGCGACTATCGTCGAAGAGTCGCGCTCGAAGCAGCGGAAAGTCTACGAGGAAAAGTTCAAGCGGCAGTTGGACGCTATGACAACGCAGCTCAATGAGGTCGTCAGATCTTACTCGCCTGGTCGGGCTGTCACGGTTTCTCCTGCCGAAGTGGAGCTCAAGCCCCCTCGGACCATGTTCGAAGTCGCGGTGCTCGATGGCGCAACCGAGACCGCTGTGGAACGACAGGGACATGGCTTTCAGCGCACGCTCCTGGTATCGGCGCTCCAACTTCTGGCGCAGTCAGGTGCGGCATCGGCAGAGGGTGTTATTTGCCTGGCGATTGAGGAGCCGGAGCTGTTTCAACACCCGATTCAGGCCCAGACCTTCGCAAAGGTACTAAGATCGCTTGCCGAGAACGCAAGCGTGCGTATCCAAGTGACCTATGCGACTCATAGCCCCTACTTCCTTGAAGCTAGACATTTCGACCAGATCAGGCGGTTGACGAGGTCGTCTGACGAGACCCCGGTCGTCACTGTTCATTTCGCCACGATCGACGACGTGAAGACGAGGCTCAATGGAACAGTAGATGCTGACCAGGTTGGCCGTCAACTCGATGGCATTGTCACGAATCGCCTCTCGGTCGCTTTGTTCGCAGCGCATGTGCTGCTCGTCGAGGGCGATACAGAGGCGGCGGTGTTCTACGGCATCGGCGATCGGGATGCGGTGGGGCGTCTCGAATCCCAAGGACTGTCGATTGTTCCGGCCGGAGGCAAGGGCGGAATCCCGCTAGCTCATGCCATCCTTACCTGCCTCGGGATTCCGACCTACGTACTCTTCGACGGAGACAGTGCCTTTGAGGCGCGGGCTAACGCGGCGGGCAAGAATCAGACCGCCATAGATGGCGAGCGCACGAAGTTTTCGACAGAGAACCGTCGGCTGTTGAAGTACCTCGGTGAGACCGAGGCTGATTTCCCATCAGAACAGGTCGGTGATAGTGTCGCGACCCTGAGCGACCACCTTGAGACCTACCTAGAGTCCAACTGGGCGGAGTGGGCCACGTCGTGTGCGGCGATTGAGGCGGCTGCCGGAATTCTGCTTGCAAAGAATCAGTATGCCTACCGGACTGCGACGCTTGAAGCGAAAGGAAAAGTCCCAGAGATGCTCAAGCGGATTCTCTCGAAGGCGGGAGGGGCATAGACATGCATGAAATCATCTCCGCACTGCGGAAATAAATCCAAGCTTGACGAAGCCGGTTACGCGGACATCCTGAAGCAGGTTCGCGACAGCGAGCTCGAGAAGCAGTTGCATGAGCGGCTTGAACTGGCCGAGTAAGACAAGCGGAACGCCGTAAAACTCGCCCAAATTAAGGTTGCCAGCGGATTGCAGAAGACCGTGGCAGCTACTGACGCCGAGATCCAGGAGCTGAAGTCCAAACTCGATGCCTGTGAGGCTGCCCTAAAAGATTGGACCCCTCCTGCTCCCCTAAATTTAATTCCGAATGGCACAGTCCAGTACGAACTGCTTACGATACAGGCACAAAAAGATAAGCAAGGCGCTATTAACATGCTTCAACGGCCATCTGAGGTCTTGTCACGGGAGGTGTCGGCGCTTAAAGATCTCGCTGGGATTTTCCCTTCTATGCGGCAGAGTGAGACTCCGAGAACCGGAGACCTAGAACTCGTTGTGGGCGTCCTGAATTCAGGTGACTCAGATGGTGTCATTGCGAACCGAGCGACGCTTACTTTCGAAGGAAAAGAACTGTGGCTTCATCCGAAACCCGACGACACGTGGACGCCTATCAAAGCCCATGCTTTCCAAGAAATAAGATTCGCAGTTGGTGAAAGCGAACAGGACCTCGAGTTGCTCAAGGAGTGGAAGGCGGCAATTGTTGCAGGTAAGAAAATTGACATCTCTGTCACGCTTAAGACTGGCGCGAACACTAACGGGCCCACGTCCGCGAAAACATTAGATCCGGCAAGTTAAACGGTCGGCGGTCAATGTCCGGCGTAGAACAAAACACGTTCTTAATGCCCTTTAGCTCGTCATTCGGGCAACTGGTGTGCTAGTTGTTTTGACGACTTCAAAGCCCCAGCGAGCAATCCGCGACCCACAGGCGGTCCATGGGATCATTGAAATGTATCGAGGCGATTTCGGCGGTGGTGCCCGGCGCTCCGATGTTCCGTGGCGATGATGCGAACCTGACGTTCGAGCGTTAGCTTGAATGGACGGGTGACTGACCGCTGGTGGCCGACCACCGCCTCACGCCCTTGGCAGTGTTTGGCCAAGCTCCATCGAAGCCGAACTTGTCCGGCGGTGAGTTGGTCACTCCTTTGCGCAATAAGGCAAGGCCTTGGCAGTGGATTACTACCAAGGCCCGCGCCTCAACGTTTCACTTGTTTACCATCCTCGCCGGCACACTAACCGCCAGCAACCCACCCAGCACCATAAACGCCGCCAGCATATACATCCCTGAATCATTCGCAGCCGTAGCCTGTTTGAGCCAGCCCACCGCATAGGGACTCAAAAAACCCGCCAGATTTCCAATCGAGTTGATCATGGCAATGCCGGCC
>NZ_JARESX010000124.1:0-12696 GCF_046026435.1 Paraburkholderia sp. RL17-381-BIF-C
GGGGTTGCTAGTCATTTGTTACGTTTATCGTGATGCGCCGCACCCAAGTCGCGCGGTCAGTCGATGAGGCTGCAACAGGTTTGTAAGATAGTGCTCGCGCGCATGCGAGCAAACCCCCGGTTCGAGCTAGCTATTGGTCAAGTAGCCCTGTGGGGCGATCTTGCGCGCCTCAACCGCTCTTATCAGCTTGTTAAGTCAAGGTTTTGGCGCAGGTATATAGAACAACTCATCCATAAAAATCTGTCAATGAGGGCCGGCCCGGATATGTCCTGTATGGCTTAGCGAGAGCGTTTTTCACGCTACATTGCCTTGTTCCAAGTTCGCCGGAATTTGCCAAACATCTTAGGATATGAAACAGTTGTTGCGTAAAATGGTGGTGTGCGGGGAGGCTGTTCAACGAAGACATTCACTTTGTAAGTCCGTTTCCGACCTACGCCTACGGCGCTTCGGTCTCTGCGAACAGCGCTTGGTCAGTCGACAGTGTTTGGGGGCCGGCTGTTCGGCCAAGCTGCCGGCGACCACCTATGCCACTCATGACCGCACGCTCAAATTATTCTGCCGATGTCGATAGCGCAGCACTTGGCCGGCTGGAATCGAGTTGTTGCGAATCGAGCCGCTGGCCGACCCACAGTAGGTATCGCAACTGCACCCAGCGTCACGATCCCAGGGTTAAGCCATGATTCGCTGGAGATCGACAGAATGGTGGTGTCTGTGCCGAGTAGCGCGCAGTCGGTGTCATCAACTGCGAGGGCATTCAGCCCGACCGGGTGCGCGACGTGCTCAATTGGCTTAGCGAATTCGATGGAACTCACGAGGGCGAGGGTGATCCTCGGTCAGCGCGCAGCATTGCCGGGATACGGGGTGGAGCGGAGGAGGCTACAGTTTCAGGGGCAGTTTTGGGCGTCTGTTCCGTCTTCCGAGACCAGTTCGTCGTCGGGGCCATGCAAAGCAGGGCAGGAGGTAGTTGGCGCCTAACCGCCGAGGTTGTCGCACTTCAAGCTCAAACGCGGGGCCGCCGTCGGCGCTGAATTGGATTACAGGGCAGATCCGCGCGTGGTCACGTGCCGGCGATGGCTGCTGCCGGATAGCCGGTCATGGGCGGTGCTCACGGTGAAGCAATTCGTCTCGCGGTGAGTACCCGAATCTACGCTTATATGCCGTGCTGAAATGGCTAGCATTTGCGAAGCCAGATGCATAGGCCACGCTCGCGACGGACTGCCTTTTGGGACTTTCCTTGAGTAGAGCCCTTGCTCGCATGAGCCTTGCTTCGAGAAGGTAGTCGCTTGGACTGGTACCTTCAAGTCTAAACAACTTCTGCATGTACCGTGAGGAGATGCTATTGGCACGCGCAATGTCTTCGATCGACAAAGTGTCATCCAGCAAGTGCTGATGTATGTGCTGCTTCAGGCGACGCAACAAGGCGAGTTGAGTGACGTTTGCCTGTCCGCGTAGATCGGTTTGACCGTCCAGCATCAGCGTTACCAAATCTAGCATCTGCGCCATCGTGTAGCGGAATTGGTGGTCCTGCAACCGCTCGACGCCCTGACTCACGCCCATGACATACGCATGGAGCACCGAGGCGATAGCGTTCTCGACTGGCAGCAAAAGCCCGCAAGCACTCGAAACATCGGGAAGGCGCCCTTCTAGCAATGCCCGATTGCAAGCGATCAATGCAATGGATACCCCTTCACCATAAGTCATGTCGTGAGGCTTTGACATGTCGACCAGCAAAATGCGTCCAGGCGTTAACAGCGCTCGATTTCCGCAGTGTTGCACCAGACACTCTCCGGCCACGCCGACCATAATTTCGAACCGGTGGATGGCGTCAGACGCTGCATGCCCAGCGGTCCTCGTACTCGATGCCGCATTTCCCTCAAACTCGACGAACTGAAAGTTTGCGTCTTGTCGCGCGCGAAGTCGGCCTAGATAGCCGAGCCCATTCTTCCGCTCAAACCGCAGACTCCCGTGCAGTTGAACCACTGCATCTTCCCATGCATCGAGTTGAAATCTCGGATCCAACTCGCTCGTAGAGATCGAAAGCATCCGCGGTACATCAGCATTGCAGGCTTTTGTTAGGGAATTCATCGTTCCACCCAATGGCCGTTTTATCGTCGGCCGGTTCCAGAACATACATCCAATGCGCATTCAAGACAAGCGGCTGAAGTTCGCTTGCAGAAAGCAGGTGGTTCGCTTTTGCGAAAACACCTTAGCGCGCCGACGAATATGATGCCGTCAGATACATATATCAAAAAGAGGGAGACATTTAGCCATGGTCACTTCTGTCGAAGAAGGACTGCCCTTGGAAGTTGCTATCACAGTAGACGAACTGCTGCTATGGGATGACGCGCCCATGCCTGAGGGCTACACCCGTGAAAAGGTTGTGACGTCGGTGATTGAAACACTCGCCAAACATCAGATTAATGGAGTTTACGGGTTCGCTCACACGTCGCCGCTGGATAATGACTCAGGATTGAAAGAAATTCTGCGGCACTGGGTTGATAGTGGACATCATCTTGGGAACCACACTCATTGTCACGCCTGCCTGAATTGGGTGTCGGCAAAAAACTACTGCGAGGACATCGAGCGCTCAGAGGACGTCATCGGCGACCTGATTGAGCGAGCTCCGGGTCGCTACTTCCGCTACGCAATGGACATGAGCGGCGATAGCGCGGCAAAGCGCGGTGAGGTCGAAGACTTCCTAGCAAAGAAGGGTTATACCAACGCGCCTATTTCCTCGTGGTTTAACGATTTCGCCTGGATCGTTCCACATACCCGATCTCATTTGAATGGTGACAAGGAAGCATTGACCATGCTCAGGCAAAGCTACGTCGAGGCGGCCGTCGCACAGTTGCGTGAAGCTGCAAAGGCGGCACGCCTGGTGTTTGGCCGTGATATTCCTCATATATGGCTCATTCATGGGACACCCATCGCCATGGATTCTCTTGACGATATTCTCACGGCGTTTAAGCGGCTGGGCGTTCGATTTGTCAGTCTCGATCACGCGATGAAAGATGTAGCCCATCGAGCGATGCCTCAAGTAAGCCCAAAATTCGTCAATCAACTTCAACGATTTTGTCTTGGGCAAGGAATATCGATCGACAAGATGACCCCCTCGATGCTTCACGCTGTCCTTCAAGCATCGCCGCGGGAAGGCATGGATAGCATCGCACTGTATGAGAACTTGCTTCGCGGGCTCTGTGAACGCGCGGGCGGAAACTACGAGTGGGCGTGGGCTTAACAATCAACGCATAGGACGCGCGCTTCTCACCAGTATTCACCCGTCGCGGCAACCGGTTGTGCTGACTTGGCTTGTGGTTTCCTCGCGACAGTCCGTTTGGGGAATCGATTGGCTCAATGGTCTGGGTAAGCGAACTGCCCGCGCTGTCCACGCAAGGAATTACATCACTCTTCGAGCCGAGGCGGTTGGCGGTTGACCCGCCACCGTCCCGGTGGATGCACTAACGATGAAAAGCCAATGAACAACAGACACTGGACTACGTCCTACGGATCCGTTCCTGCGGAAATTGACCCCGAGCGGTACAAATCGGTGAACGAGTTGCTGGAAGAAGCGATGCGTCAGTTTGCTGACAAGCCTGCGTTTCACGCCAACGGACAGACGCTGACTTACGCGGATGTGGATCTCCAATCGACCGATTTTGCAGCCTACCTCCAAAGCGTGGTGGGCGTCAGGAAGGGCGACCGCGTGGCGGTGATGTTGCCCAACGTCCTGTCGTTCCCGGTCACGTTCGTTGGTATCACGAAGGTCGGTGCTATCCAGGTTAACGTCAACCCTCAGTACACCGCGCGCGAGCTCGAGCATCAGCTCAACGATGCCGGTGCGCGTGTGATTGTCGTTTGCAATGGCTCTACATCGACGCTTGCCGAAGTGATCGGGAAAACTGGCGTCACTACTGTCATTACGGTGGGACTTGGTGATTGTGGAAAAGTAGCGATTCCGGGACCCGCCGCCGATGCATCGTTGCGTGACTCGATCACGCTGCCCAAAGCGATTGAAGCTGGTGCCAGCCTGCAACTGACTCCTGTTGCTGTGTCTGGCGACGATGTGCTCTTTCTACAGTACACCGGAGGCACGACGGGGCTGTCCAAGGGCGCAGTCTTGTCACATCGCAACCTGATTGCCAACATCGAGCAATTCAAAGCGTTTTCGCCAAACGTCCTGCGTGTGAAAGAGGAGGTGGTAGTTACAGCGATACCTCTCTATCACGTATTAGCTTTGATGGTGAACTTCCTCAGCTATTTCTCAATCGGAGCCGAGAATTGGCTGGTAATTAATCCACGTGACGTCGGAGCACTGATCGACGTGCTGGAAGCTGCGCGACCAACTGTCTTCATAGGTGTCAACACCCTATATGCTGGCTTGGCGTCACATCCGCGGATGACTGATGTTGACTGGTCGCGCTTGCGCTTATCCGGCGGCGGCGGTGCGGCCGTGCTCGCTACCACCTCGGATCGCTGGAAGCAGGCGACAGGCAGTTTTATCCGCCAGGGGTACGGGCTGTCCGAGTCACCGATTGTCTCGTTTAACCCTGACAATATCGTCGAGTTCAACTCCACCGCTGGGCTACCGTTGCCATCAACCGACATTAAGTTGCTGGACGACAACGACATTGAAGTCGATATCGGCGAAGCGGGTGAAATTTGCATTAAGGGACCACAGGTCATGGAGGGTTACTGGGAGAACCCTGAGGCAAACGCAAAGTCTTTCACACATGACGGCTACTTCCGTACTGGAGACGTCGGCGTTTTCGACGGTAAAGGGTTCCTGAAAATCGTCGACAGAAAAAAAGATATGGTCATCGTCTCCGGATTTAAGGTCTATCCAAACGAAGTTGAGGCCGTTGCTACCTCTTTCCCAGGCGTGGCCGAATGTGCCTGCGTCGGCATTCCCGACGAAAAAACAGGCGAGGCAGTCAAGCTGTTCGTGGTAAAGGCACCGACTGTCGAGATAGACGAGGCTGCGTTAATTGCCCACTGCCGTGCTGGCATGGCAGGCTATAAGGTTCCGAGGGTCGTCGGCTTTGTCGACGCTCTGCCGAAATCCAGCGTCGGCAAGATTATGCGGCGAGAGATGCGGGACGTCTCCTGATTAGCAGAGTCGTTTCAGGGCCGAGGCTCGACAGCCGCTAGCATGCGGCGCTCGGTCTATCCCGCTGTGTCCTGCATTCACATTACCAACTAATTGAGCGACAAGGAATTCGTATGTCCAATTGTCAACTCTTCGACATTAGCGGCAAAGTCGCTATCGTCACAGGTGGCACCCGTGGTATCGGCTACATGATTGCTGAAGGCCTGGTCAAAGCAGGCGTGAAGACTTATATCGTCTCGCGCAAGGCTGATGCATGCGCTGATGCGGAGCGCGAACTCAAAAAGCACGGAGAAGCCATTGCGATCGCCGCCGACTTGTCTGCGCAAGACGCTGCCGCTGGATTTGCTGCTGAAATGCTGAAACGCGAACCCAAGATTCACATCTTGGTGAACAATGCCGGCGCTACCTGGGGCGCACCGTTCGACGATTTCCCGGAAAGCGGCTGGGACAAGATCATGGATCTGAACGTACGCTCGGTTTTCTTTCTTACGCAGCAACTGGCGCCGGCGTTGCGGGCCGCGGGAACTGAAGTAGATCCCGCCCGGGTCATCAACATTGGTTCCGTCGATGGCATGACAAGCCCCGAGATGGAGAACTTCTCCTACTCCGCCAGCAAGGCCGCTCTCCATCATATGACTCGCCATCTCGCGAAGCATTTGGGACCCGCGAACATCAACGTTAACGTCATCGCGCCGGGACCTTTTGAAACGAAGATGACTGCGCAGGTGCTTAAGGAGCATGGAGACGCGATCGTTAAAGCGATTCCGCGTGGACGTACGGGGCAAGCGTCGGACGCGGCCGGAACAGCGATTTTCCTGGCGTCAGCAGCGTCTGCGTATATCACCGGCGCTGTCATTCCCCTGGATGGCGGCTTCTCTACCACGCGATGAATAAAGGAATTGGTTTATGACAGCACCACGAGTTAGTCCGGATGAACTCCGGACGATGGTCGGGAAAGAACTTGAGCCTTCACAGTGGGAGCTAATCGACCAAGCGCGTATTGATGCGTTTGCCGAAGTGACCGGCGATCGACAATTTATCCACGTCGACCAGGAGAAGGCGAAGGATAGTCCGTTTGGGGGCACTGTGGCGCACGGGCTTCTGGTCCTGTCGTTACTGCCAGGGTTGATCGAGAAATCGGTACCAATCCCGTCGGACGTTGGCGTCACGGTCAACTATGGGTACAACAAGATTCGATTCCCATCGCCAGTGCGAAGCGGCAAGCGTGTCCGAGCGAAGTTCGTGATCTCGGACTTCAGTGTGCCGTCTCCTGGTCGCTACCAGTTGATCTTCATTGTAACGGTCGAGATCGAGGGCGAATCAAAGCCAGCGTTGGTCGCAGAATGGATTGGCATATGCCTGGTAAATGATGCCAAGGAAGAGGAGAACCGAGCATGAGCAAGCAGTTCGAGGGTCGGGTAGCCATCGTCACCGGTGCGGGAAACGGCCTTGGTCGAGCGCACGCCCTTGGTTTGGCGGCACGTGGTGTCAAGGTCCTGGTGAATGATCTCGGAGGCGGGCGTGACGGAAGTGATGCGAGTGCATCGTCGGCTGATGCGGTCGTCCAGGAAATTCGAGCCGCTGGCGGTGAGGCGATGGCGAATGGAGCCAATGTCGCGAAGTTCGAAGAAGTTCAGTCCATGATAGCCGCGGCAAAGGATGCTTGGGGTCGTGTGGACATCCTGGTCAACAATGCGGGCATTCTACGCGATGCGACTTTCGCCAAGTTATCGCTGGACGATTTTTGGGCAGTGATGGACGTTCACGTGCGAGGCACAGTCAATTGCACGAAGGCGGTCTGGGATCTGATGCGTGAGCAGAAGTACGGCCGCATTGTCCTGACATCATCGGCATCCGGTATCTATGGGAACTTTGGTCAGTCGAGCTACGGAACAGCCAAGGCCGCTATGGTCGGCCTTATGAACGTGCTGCACATGGAAGGTGAGAAGTACGATATCCGTGTGAATGTGCTGGCTCCAACCGCAGCAACGCGCATGACAGCCGGATTGATCCCCGAGCACGCAATAAAATTGATGACGCCGGAGTCCGTTACACCCGGCGTTCTCTTCCTTGTCGGTGACGATGCGCCATCGAAAGTAATCCTCGGTGCCGGCTGTGGTGTCTTTACGCGAAACTTCGTCTACGAGACTGAAGGAGTCTATTTGCCGGAAAGCGAACGCACTCCGGAAGTTATCGCAGCCCGCTTTGCTGAGATATCGAACCCGGAGAGACTGACCGCGTTGGAAAGTGCAACGCACCAGACTTTGCGTTTCGTCGACAAGGCGACCGCGGCCACCTCAACTGCTTGCGATTAATGACCAGGAACCAATTCTATGCGTGAAGCCGTTATCGTCTCCACCGCCCGCACCCCTATTGGCCGAGCTTTTCGTGGCGTATTCAATGACACCAAATCGCCGACGCTGATGGCACACGCCGTCCGCCACGCAGTAGAGCGTTCAGGCATTGAACCCGACGCGTTCGATGACATGGTAATCGGTACCGTGCTGTCGGCGGGAACGGCCGGTGGCAATCTCGCGCGTCATGCAGTGTTTGCGGCAGGGCTACCGGTCACTGTGCCTGGGCAGACGTTGGATCGTCAATGCGCGTCCGGTCTGATGGCCATAGCGTCGGCAGCCAAACAAATCGTCGTAGACGGTGTGGAAACGTGTATCGCTGGCGGCCAGGAAAACATCTCTGCGGTACAGAACGAATACGCTGCATGGGGCGCGAAGACTATCGATCCGCGGGTCGTAGAAATGGTCGAGCACGCGTACATGCCGATGTTGCAGACTGCGGAGTTTGTGGCCAAGAAGTACGGGATTTCTCGAGAGGACCAAGACCGGTACTCTCTTGAATCCCAGCGACGTACTGCCGCCGCGCAGCAGGGTGGTCGGCTATCGACAGAGATCGTGCCGATGCATGCCCGGATGAAGGTGCAGGATAGAGATTCGGGCGAAATTAGCTTTCGCGATGTGCTTCAGGACAAGGACGAAGGTAACAGGCCGGACACGACATTGGAAGGCCTCGCGACGCTGAAGCCGGTGGTGGAAGGCGGCTGCGTTACCGGCGGCAATGCTAGTCAGCTGTCTGATGGAGCATCTGCATGTGTACTTGCAGACGCTCGATTTGCAGAGCGCCGAGGCCTCAGTCCATTGGGAATCTATCGTGGCACAGCGGTCGTGGGCTGTCCGCCTGAAGAAATGGGGATTGGGCCAATCTATGCAATCCCAAAGCTCCTCAAGCAGCATGGCCTGAAGATCGACGACATCGGCCTTTGGGAGCTAAACGAGGCGTTCGCCTGTCAAGTGCTCTACTGCCGGGACAAGCTCGGGATCGACCCTGAGATTTATAACGTGAATGGCGGCGGCATCTCGATCGGACATCCATACGGTATGACTGGTGCTCGCCTTACAGGCCACGCGTTGCTGGAGGGAAAACGACGGGGCGTTAAGTATGTCGTCGTATCTATGTGTGTCGGTGGTGGTATGGGCGCGGCGAGTCTCTTTGAAGTCATCTGACGAAGATGTAGGGAGAGGGGATTCGGCTATGAAGACCTTCTCCTTCTAGTACAAAAAGAGGCTGAAAAGAATAACAGACGGATTGATTATTAAGTTAGTAAAACTAAATAAATGGATGGAGACATGAATATCAAGATGACTAGCATTAAACGGAACCGTACCATTTTTGCGCTGTCCGGTATTGCTCTTGCCGTTTCGACCTCGAATGCCTTCGCAACCGATGGTATTTATTTCACCGGTAACGGAGCAATTTCCTCCGGTATGGGCGGAGCAGCGATTGCGCTTCCGCAAGATGTGGCTTCGGCGGTCGACAATCCGGCAGGGCTCGCAGAATTGGGATCTCGAGTTGATTTTTACGGGAATGTAGTGCCGCTTAAAGCTGATTCCACTTTTGGTTCAACCAGTAATCACCTCTTTTCCAGCCATGTCATTCTGTCTCCAGGTTTCGGGCTGAATTATCAGATTGCGCCACAGTGGACATTCGGCGTTGCGGTTACCAGTGCAGGTGCGGCATCGAATTATGGACGTCCGGTGCTTCCCGTGTCAGGAGCGGGTGATGCCAAGGCTAGCCTGATCGTCGTTAATACAAGCCCGACGATCACGTATACGCCCCTGCCTAGCCTGTCTATCGGCGCGTCGCTTGTGTTTGGCGTTGAGCAATTTCGTCTGAACGGACTGGTTGCGCAGGGGCCTGATGGTTCGCTCGCTCCAGTACCTACCCACGGGAATCAATATGCGACTGGTATTGGTGCGGGGATGGGCGTGCTCTGGACACCGACTAATATGGTGTCGTTCGGGGCATCGTACTTCACGAAGACTTGGTTTACGGCGCTTCCAGGATATAAAGACGACGTACTGTCGGCGAGTGGTGGGCGTACAGACAGTCCGTCTAGGTTTGGTGTGGGTGTCGCAGTGCGGCCCTTGCCTGGGTTGACCATTGCGTTGGATTATCTGCGCATCGAATGGTCCGGCGCGGCTGGTTATAACACATCAACAACGTGGGGGTACCGCGATCAGAACGTTGGCCGCGTTGGGATCTCATACGATATCAACGGGAAATGGACCGTCCGTGCCGGCTACAGTTTCGCCAATAACAACGTCGATTCCAACCACACCGTGGCGAACATGTACGGGCCAGGCATCATCCCTCGCGCAGCGACAGTCGGAGCTACCTACGCGATAGACAAAAACAACCTCATTACAGCTGCCTTCGAGTATGACATTCCGACGACGATCGTCGGAACGGGACCGAGCTTGGGAACTAACATTCGCGCGAAATACCAGGTTTACACAGCCGGGTATACACACAGGTTCTAACGGTCCGGGCTGCTAGCTCGTGCGGTGCGCCAATCAAAATGCGAACCGTGCTGCTTCACGGGAAAGACGTACTCCGACCTGATATCGCGCCATACTGACAGTCATGCCGATGTGCAGCCGTCGTCCGACCGCGAGAGTGCGTCGGAGTCGTAGAGCATCTTTTCCATGACCAAATAGAGGTGGTGTAGCCCGGCGCTGGGCGCTCGCCGAAACTGGTCATGCATGCGATTGGCGCTATAAGACGGTAGCTACTCCAGTGTTTCATTCAGCCACGTATTCAATCCTGTTATGCAAGGCCTGCGCTGACCATTCGCAATTCCAGCGTTGTGCACTGCAGTCAAATGAGGTTGGCCGGTATATTGCCGGGCCGCTGTCAGGCCATGGTTCCCATATGCGTATGTAGAACAATTCGTCCATAAAAATGCCACATACGGCCTGAAGCGGGGAAAGCTTATGTAAGCGTGCGTGCAGCGGCGCAGACCCATTGGAGACGGGAACAGGCTTGTTACTACCGGCCTCTTATCCAGTCGGTCTATGCGAAGTTGTCGTGTGCAGGCTTCTATAGCGACGGGTTTGTGAGCGGCAGGCGGAGGCGGGCGCGGCCGTGCTCGGTCGCATTGACTTCCCAGTTGATCGCGGTGTGGCGCGATGCCACCGCGATATCCCGATAGTATCTTGCGATGCAGTTGGTCGCGTAGGCGCCGCGGGCGCCAATCAGGTCCCATACGATCTCGGCCGCCTGCCGGGCGAGCTGTCCTGCGAACGCCGAATTGGAGCGATAGTTTGACCGCTCCATGGGCGAATACGTGCTGTCAGCCGCGGCAAACTCCATGATCTCCCGGCAGTCTGCGCGAATGAGCATTTCGGCCGCCTGCAGTGATGCCGATACTTCGCCGACGCGCATCTGGTGGGTCGGGTAGTTCGCGGTGTCTTCGCTGGTCCTGAGGGCCTTGCGGCCACGCGACTGCAGCAGGAATTGCTCGAACATCCCTTCCGTCATGCCGATCAGGCACGCGGCGGGCAGAATGCCGCTGATCATGAGCAGTGGCGGACGGAAGAGTGCGCTGCGATTGAGGGCTTTACCCGGGAAGTCGCCACCCTTCATGTGTCGGATTGACAAGGTGAGATACTCGGGAACGAATATCCTGTCGACTGTGACGTCGTGGCTGCCCGAGCCGTGCAGGCCGATTGGGTTCCAAGTGTCGAGGATTGTCAGCGAAGCGGTGGGAACCAGGAAGTAGCGCTCTTCGTCGGGGGCGGAATCCTGCTCTACCATGCCGGCAAGGATGCACCAGTCGGACGCCTGCACGCCGCTCACGAAGGGCCACTGTCCCGACAGTTCGTAGCCGCCGTCGACCTGCCGGGCCGTGCCGAGACGGGGCACCAGAATCCCGCTGACGAGGTGGGTAGGATCGCTCCAGACTTCTCTCTGGGCCTCCACCGGCCAGTGGGCGATCATGTAATTGTGGAACAGGTACTGGGCCAGACACCATGCCGTGGAAGGGCAGCCGCTCGCAATCGGAACCAGTACGTCCACGAGGTGCTCGAGCGAACCCTCTGCGCCGCCGAACGATTCGGGCTGCAGCAGCCGCGCTACGCCCGTGCGACGCAGATCGAGGCTGGTGGCTTCAGGGAGCCGGCGATTACGTTCTGCCTCCTCCTCCCGCTCTCTCAGGACAGGAATAAGGTTACGCGCAGCGGTAATCAGGGTTCGGCTTTGCACTCGTTGGCCCCTGAAATCATCGGGATAGATGACAGTCAACTATAAGCTCCCTGAAGGTGGTGGCGAACGAGGCCGAGCAAGGACGAAGTCCGCATCACCCAATCAATTTACGGCATTTGTTAGCGCTTTAGCAGACGGAGTACCGCCTAGGGCCACGCCGAGATCCTGGCTCAGGAGGTCGAGCAGCAGGCGACGACAGCGCTCGGGCGGCATGTCCTGCGGATCGGCCACCATGGGCAGACAGAGCCCGAAGGCCGCGCCAATAAATTTGAAGGCGATGTCCGCCGGTTTGCGGTTGGGGTGGAAACTGCCCTCCTCAACGCCGGCCTCGATCAATCTTATGATGATCTCCGCATAAAGCCGGTGAACCTTCTGCACCTCTGCCTGCAGCACTCCGTCAAACGGCATACGCCCAAAAAGGCTTAGCCAGAACCGCCACTCCGGGATACCTGCGGGCGAGGGCTGGCTCACGAAATCCACGAGGGCGACCAGACGGGTCGGGGCGTCGCCGCGCCGGTTCTCGAATTTGCCGAGTGCCTTGACAAACTGCAGCGTGGCATCGTTGATCGCGTCCAGCGTGAGCGCGCGCTTGTTGCTGAAGTAATGGGTGATCACGCCAGACGAAATGCCCGCTACCTCGCTCACCTCCCGGATCGTGAGATCGCGCCAGCCATTGGTCGACAGGATGTGGATCACCGCATCCATCACCTGCCGGCGACGGATTGCTTCCATCCCAAGTTTCGGCATTTTCCTACCCCTCGAATAACATCGAACAACCATTTTAACTTAACAGCATTGATGTGGCGGCGCAATTGGGGCTTTCGGGCGGGGAAGATCCCCAGTCGGAAGTGCTTGCATTTGTTTTTTATACAACGTATGTTCTATAAAAAACGGACCCAACGGAGATTATCTTGAACACGCAAACCGCATTCAGCCTCGAAGAAGCGCCCGTCATCGAGCGCGCCGGGACCGCGGACGAACTGATCGAGCGCGCCCGCGCGCTCGCCCCCGCGCTGAAGGAGCGGGCCGAG
>NZ_JARESX010000125.1:0-11902 GCF_046026435.1 Paraburkholderia sp. RL17-381-BIF-C
GTTTATGTCGGTGGGGCTTAGTGTCACTGGCCCCGGGGCTATTATAGGTGGGGGTGGGCGGGCGTTTCGGCGGTGGAAGTCACGTCGCTAGCGCGTGAAGCGCTGAAGGACGAAAGAGAACGCGCGCGGGCTTAGGCACCCGGCGTCGTTTCCTTGAACTTGCCGTACGACATCAGCCGTTCAAAACGGCGTTGACGCAGGTCGTTGATGCTCATGCCCTGGAACTGGCGCAGCGAATCGGCGAGCGCACGGCGCAGCATGGCGGCCATGCCCTTCGGATCGCGATGCGCGCCGCCGAGCGGCTCATTCACGATCTTGTCGATCAGGCCGAGCGCCTTCAACCGATGCGCGGTCAACCCGAGCGCTTCCGCGGCTTCCGGCGCTTTCGCGGCGCTCTTCCACAGAATGGATGCGCAGCCTTCCGGCGAGATCACCGAATAGGTCGAGAATTGCAGCATCAGCACGCTGTCGCCCACAGCAATCGCCAGCGCGCCGCCCGAACCGCCTTCACCGATAATCGTCGCGATCAGCGGCGTTTTCAGTTCCGCCATGACGTACAGATTGCGGCCGATCGCTTCCGATTGACCACGCTCTTCCGCGCCGATGCCAGGATAGGCGCCCGGCGTGTCGATGAACGTGAAAATCGGCAAGCCGAATTTTTCGGCGAGACGCATCAGACGTTCGGCCTTACGATAGCCTTCCGGACGCGGCATGCCGAAGTTGCGCAGCGCGCGCTCCTTCGTGTCGCGACCCTTCTGATGGCCGATCACCATGCAGGCCTGGCCATTGAAACGCGCAAGGCCGCCGACAATCGACAGGTCGTCCGCATAGTTGCGGTCGCCGTGCAGTTCGTGGAAATCCGTGAACAGCTCGTTCACGTAGTCGAACGTGTACGGGCGTTGCGGATGACGGGCGATTTGCGAAACCTGCCACGGCGTGAGGTTCGCGTACAGATCTTTGGTGAGCTGTTGACTCTTCTTGGACAGCCGCTCGATCTCTTCCGAAATGTCGACGGCCGAATCGTCCTGCACGAAGCGCAATTCTTCGATCTTCGCTTCGAGTTCAGCGATCGGCTGTTCGAAATCCAGAAAGGTGGTCTTCATTGGTTGTAATCCTTGGACTTACCGGCAGCGCGTATTCTAACCGCGCTCGCCGATGTCAAAACCATCTCGCAACTATCAATCTTTAACAATCGATAGTTTTTGATCTGATCCCGTTTCTTGTTCTTCAATAGTCGACCGGCAATGGGTCAAGACTACGCCACATATACCAGGTGGCGACGGTACGCCACGGCTCCCAGTTGGCGGCGACCTCGCGCGCTTCGCTTCGCGTGACAGGTTCGCCGCTGAAATAATTGACGCTGATCGCGCGGATCAGACCCAGGTCGTCGAGCGGCAAGACGTCCGGACGCGACAGATTGAAAATCAGGAACATCTCCGCGGTCCAGCGGCCGATGCCGCGAATCTGCGTGAGCTCGGCGATCACCGCCTCATCTTCCATCGACGTCCATTTGCCGACGTGCAGCGCACCCGAAACGAAATGCTGCGCGAGATCGAGCACGTATTCGGCCTTGCGTTTGGACAGCCCGCACGCGGTCAGTTTTTCCAGACCGAGCTTGATGAACTGCTGCGGCACGAGCTTCGGACAGGCGGCCTCGACTTTCGCCCAGACCGCTTGCGCGGACGCCACCGAAATCTGCTGCCCGACCACCGAGCGCGCGAGCGTGACGAACGGATCCCCGCGGCTCAGCAGATGCACCGGACCGAACTTCGGAATCAGTTTCTTCAGAATGCGATCGCGCTTGACGAGGTCGGCACACGCCTTGTCCCAATACGCGGGCCGCGTGACTTCAGGCGTGAGCCCGCCGATCTGCACCGGCGCCGCGGCTTCGTTCGCGCTCGACGCTTCGCCGCCCGCGGCGGTGGACGCGCGCGTCTTGCGCACGACTTCGCCTTCGTGGCCTTCGGCCGTCACGCGCGCGAGCTCCTGCACGTCGCCGGCCAGTTCAGCCGGCAAGGCGCCATTGCCCTTCGTACGCGTCGCCTTCGCGCGCTTCACAACAGGCGCGTGCGCCGACGCACCGTTGAGCGCGCGTTTGACCGCGGTCTTTTTCGCTGCGCCCGCTGCGGTCTTGGCCACCACCCCGGCGGCTTTCGACGATGCTTTCTTTACCACGCTGCTGCCCGTGCGAGCCGACGTGCGTGTCGACTTTCCCGCGGCTGCCGCGTTTGTTTGAGACGCGGCTCGTTTAGCCGGCGTCTTCGTGGCCGTTGCCATCCTGCCTCCTGCCTGGCGAGTCGATCAAAGGGACGGTCGAGGTGCGCTCACACGCGCCGCCACTCAGTCAACCCACCGGGTTTGTCTTCAAGTGCAACGCCGGCCTCGAGCAATTCGGACCGGATCCGGTCTGCTGCCGCAAAGTCCTTCGCCTGCTTGGCGGCCGTGCGCGCGGCAATCTTCGCTTCGATCGCGTCGGCCTCGAGCGCGCCAGCGGCGGCTGCCCCCGCTGCCTGCTGCAGGAAGGCGCGCGGCTCGCGGCCGAGCAATCCGATCACAGCGCCAAGCGAGCGCAATTGACGGGCCAGCGCAGGATCGCGCGTGCGGTTCACTTCAGTTGCCAACTCGAACAACACCGATACGGCAACCGGCGTGTTGAAGTCGTCATTCATTGCTGCCTGGAAACGCTGCGCATACGCTTCGTTCCAGTCGAGTTCCGCGCCATCAGGCGTGACGTCTTTCAGCGCGGTGTACAAACGCGTGAGGGCGTTGCGCGCGTCGTCGATATGCACGTCGCTGTAATTCAGCGGCGAGCGGTAATGCGCGCGCGCGATGAAAAACCGCACGACCTCGGCATCGTACTGCGCCAATACTTCGCGAATCGTAAAGAAGTTGTTCAACGACTTCGACATCTTCTCATTGTCGATCTGCACGTAGCCGTTGTGCATCCAGAAATTGACGAAGGTTTGACCGGTAGCGGCTTCACTTTGCGCAATCTCGTTTTCGTGGTGCGGAAACTGCAGGTCCTGCCCGCCGCCGTGAATGTCGAAATGGTCGCCGAGCAACGTGCAGCCCATGGCCGAGCATTCGATATGCCAGCCCGGACGGCCACGCCCGTACTTCGAATCCCAGCCGGTATCGGCGGGCTCTTCCGGCTTGGCCTGCTTCCACAGCACGAAGTCGAGCGGATCCTGCTTGGCGTCGTTCGCCGCGACACGTTCGCCCGCGCGCAGATCTTCGAGCGACTTGCCCGAAAGCTTGCCGTAGTTCGCAAACTTGCGTACCGCGTAATTCACGTCGCCGTCGCTCGCCTGGTAGGCGTAGCCGTTCGCTTCGAGGCGCTCGATCATGCCGAGCATCTGCGGAATGAAATCGGTCGCGCGCGGCTCGACGTCGGGGCGCTGGATGCCGAGCGCGTCCGCGTCTTCATGCAGCGCGTTGATGAAGCGGTCGGTCAGCGATTTGATCGTTTCGCCATTCTCCACTGCGCGCCGGATGATCTTGTCGTCGATATCGGTGATGTTGCGCACGTAGGTCACGTCGTAGCCGAGCGTGCGCAACCAGCGCTGCACGATGTCGAACACAACCATCACCCGCGCATGACCGACGTGACAATAGTCGTACACGGTCATCCCGCAGACGTACATCCGCACGACACCGTCTTGCAGCGGCACGAAGGTTTGCTTGTCACGCGCGAGCGTGTTGTAGATGCGCAGTGATTCCATAGAGAACGGTGCGTGGGCCGAAAGAAATCCGCAATGTGTTTCAAGCGCGCCGCGCCCAGCGAACAGACGGCGGGAGCGTCGCGTACAGCAAAACCGGTGCAACGGGTGCGGCGGTCAGGCTGCGATCAAGGCGGAGACGACCACGAGTGGCGAAAAGACAGTTTGCGGTTCGACGGAACGCGCAGACCTTTTGTTAGAATGGGTCGGAGTATAACATCCAGACCTGAGCCTATGAAACCTTCAAGCGGCCGCGCGCGCAGCGCTGCGACCCTCGCCGCGACGGCCTTCGGCGGTGTCGTGCGTGGCATGACGCACGGCGTGATCCGCGGCGTCGCTCTCAACGCCACGCGCGCCCTCACGTTGCGCGCGGCCGTCGCGGTCGCGCTCGCAGCCGTGCCGGCTGCGGCCGCGTTTGCGCAGAAAACCGCCACGCTGCCGCAAGGCCCGGCCGTGCGCGACAACACGCCGGAAATCGACGCGTCGATCGCGCAGAAAAACTGGGCGGCCTCATTGACGCAGCTCGACGCGCGCATCGCCTCGAATCCGCGCGACGCTCAAGCGAAATTCAAGCGCGGCACGGTGCTCGCCCACCTGGGCCGCGACGACGAAGCGATCACCGCGTTCACCGAACTCACGCAGACCTACCCCGAGTTGCCCGAGCCGTATAACAACCTCGCCGCGCTCTATGCGAAGCAAGGCCGTTATGCCGAAGCGCGCACCGCGCTCGAAACGGCAACCAAGGTCAATCCGGGCTACGGCCTCGCGTACGAAAATCTCGGCGACCTGTATCTGCGCATGGCCAACGAAGCCTATCGCCGCGCGCAGAGTTTGGGCAAGGTGAGCCCCACGACTACGCAGCGCCTCGCGGACATCCAGAAAGTCATCTCGCCGACCACGGCCAAACCGCAAGCGTCGGCGAGGCAAGCCGCCAGCGCGGAAGACGACTACACCGCCCGCGCCACGTCGAACATGACGCAGACGCCGAGCTTCCAGTACGGTGGCGCGAACGGCTCGCTCGCCATGCCGCCTTACATGGCGCCATCGAAATAGCGCCGCGACGCGCAGGTACGCGCAGTCAGGTTTACGCGCAACACGTTTTTCCAACCCTGAGGATCTTCATGAAATGGTTGATGTTGGCGCTCGGCAGCGCCGCCCTGATCGCAAACGCCCCCGCCTTTGCCCAGTCCGGTTCGCAAGCCGCGCATCCGTCCGTCCTCTTCAAGACATCGGAAGGCGACATCCGCGTCGAGTTGTATCCTGAGAAAGCGCCCAAGACGGTCGCCAACTTCCTCGACTACGTGAAGGCCGGCCAGTACAGCGGCACGATTTTCCATCGCGTGATTCGCGGCTTCATGATTCAGGGCGGCGGTTACACGCAGAGCTTCGCGGAGAAACCGACGCGCGCGCCGATTCCGCTCGAAAGCCGTAACGGTCTGAAGAACACGACCGGCACGCTCGCCATGGCGCGCACCAGCGATCCGAACTCGGCCACCGCGCAGTTCTTCATCAACACGGTGGACAATGCCGGCCTCGACTATCCGAATCCGGACGGCAACGGCTATGCGGTATTCGGCAAGGTCACGAGCGGCATGGACGTCGTGAAGAAGATCGAAAGCACCCCCACCACCTCGCGCGGCCCGATGGGCGACGTACCGCAAAAGCCGATCGTGATCGAGTCGGCAACGGTGGTCGGCAAGTAATTGCAGCAAACGAGGCGCGCGACACATAGCGCGCCCGAAAAAAAGCGTCAGCGCTCAATCCACGCCCCGGCGCGGCCCGGCGTCAATTCACGACGACTCGCCGCGCCTTTTACCCACCCCGTTCATCAAAGGATTCCATCATGGTTGAACTGCATACGAACCACGGCGTCATCAAACTCGAACTGGACGCTGAAAAGGCGCCGAAGTCGGTTGAAAACTTCCTCAACTACGTGAAAGCCGGCCACTACGACAACACGGTGTTTCACCGCGTAATCGACGGCTTCATGATCCAGGGCGGCGGCTTTGAACCCGGCATGAAGCAGAAGCCGACGGCCGAGCCGATCACCAACGAAGCGAACAACGGCCTGAAGAATGTGAACGGCTCGATCGCCATGGCGCGTACGAACGACCCGCATTCGGCCACGGCGCAATTCTTCATCAACGTGAACGACAACGACTTCCTGAACCACTCGTCGCCGACGCCGCAGGGCTGGGGCTACGCCGTGTTCGGCAAGGTGGTCGAAGGCATGGACATCGTCGAGAAGATCAAGAAGGTCAAGACGGGTTCGAAGGGCTTCCATCAGGACGTGCCGGCGGACGACGTGGTGATCGAAAAGGCCGTGATCGTCGACTAAGCGCGAGCTAAAGGTCGACCCGTTCGAACTGATATCAGGCACCTTCAATGCTGCAAGAAACGCCGCTGCGAAGCGTCGCCGCGGGCGTGCCTGGCGCGGCAAACCCCCCGCACGCCGCACGCCCGTTTTTTTTCCTCTCCGATATTCACTTGAGCGAGGCGATCCCGCATACGGTCGCCGCGTTCGAGCATTTCATCCGCGTCACGGCCGAGCAGGCCGATTCGGTTTTCATTCTCGGCGATCTGTTCGAGTACTGGATCGGCGACGACATGCTCGTGGAGCCGTTCGTCGCACGCATGGCCGCGCTGCTGCATACCTTGTCCGAGCGCGGCATTGCGCTTTACATCATGCATGGCAACCGCGATTTTCTGCTGGGCAAGCGCTTCATGAAAGCGGCAGGCGCGATCTGGCTACCCGATCCGTTCGTGATCACGGCATTCGGCACGCGTATCGCGCTCGCTCACGGCGATGGCTTGTGCACGGCGGACCGCGGCTATCAGACGTTTCGAAGTTTTGCGCGCAGCCGTTTCGCGCAGCTGCTGTTTCTCGCGTGGCCGTTGCGCTGGCGCCAGAAGCTGGCCGAGAACATGCGCTCGAAAAGCGACGAAGGCCGCTCGCGACCGGTTTCGCCGAAGTATGACGTGACGGCGGCGGCCGTGGCCGCGTTGTTCAAGTCGTCGAAGACAGCGACCATCATTCATGGGCACACGCACAGGCCGGCGCGGCATCGCGAGCCGGACGGCACGCGCTGGGTTCTGCCGGATTGGGATCTCGACCACGGCGAGCGCCGTGGCGGATATCTGCGTATCGATGCCGAGGGAATACGGGCGCTGCCGTTGGGTTGAATGCGGCGTTAGCGTTGGATGACAGCGCTGCCGCCGCGCCTCGTCAAGGTCTTCGCGCCGTGTGCGGCGTTGGTGGGCTAGCCTTTCCTCGTGCCGCGCAAAAGTGTCAGCGCAGGCGCTGACTGCGCGCGATCGGCTTCGGCTTCGGCTTCGGCTTCCGCAAAATACCTCAACGCTCCGCCACCGCCCCATCCACCTTGCCTGCGATCGCGGCCGACAAACGCCGCAGATCGAGCAACGCCGCATCCGCGCCTTGCAGACCTTCGAGACTCGTACCCAGCCGCTCCAGCGCGTCGACGATTTCGTCGATGCGTTTTGCCTGCGTGGCGGCGTGATCGATTAGGCCATGAATTGCCAGCGAGACGGGATCGTCCGCATTCGGCGTGATGCCGTACGCGCAAAAGCCGCTGGTTACCGCAGATGCCGCAGAGCGTTTTGCATCGCGCGCGGCGCCGCCGGCACCGGAATTCGCAGCCACGGAAGCCTCTTCCGCTGCCACAGCCGCCGCCGGTACGATGATCCGCGCCGGATTGCCCACCGCCGTGCCACGCGCCGGCACGGGCTTGGTCACCACGGCATTCGAGCCGATCTTCGCGTCCGCGCCGATCGTGAAACCGCCGAGCACCTTCGCCCCCGCGCCCACGATCACGCCGCGCTCAAGCGTGGGATGCCGTTTCGCCCCACGCGTGAGCGACGTGCCACCGAGCGTCACGCCCTGGTAGATCGTGCAGTCGTCGCCGATTTGCGCGGTCTCGCCGATCACCACACCCATGCCGTGATCGATGAACACGCGCCGCCCGAGCGTCGCGCCCGGATGGATTTCGATGCCGGTCATGAAGCGCGCCATCTGCGAGACAAACCGCGCGAGCCAGCGGCGCCTTGCGCGCCAGCATGCATGCGCGAGCCGGTGCAGCACGAGCGCGTGCAGACCCGGATAACACGTGAGCACTTCCCAGGCGCTGCGGGCAGCGGGGTCGCGCTCGCGGATCGTGGCGATGTCTTCGCGAAGTCTCGTGAACATGGCAGGGACTGTGTTGTGGGAGAAAGGGCGCACGCATGACCTGGCACGCATGACGGCGTGGCTTGCCGCTTAGCACGACGGCAGCTTTCCTTAGAACGTTTCGGGGATTGTAGGGCGATTGCGCGAAATGCGCCGGAAGCCCACGCTGCCCGCGGGGTCGTCGCGGGCAGCGTGGGCGGCGGAAACGCTCAGGACGCGTCGCCGCCCTTCGGACCGGTCTTCAGCAAAATGTGTTTGGCGATGCCGCGTACGATATTCACTTCCTCACGCTCGAGACCGGAACGCGCGAACAGGCGGCGCAAACGCGACATCAGCTTCTTCGGGTTGGCCGGATCGAGAAAGTCCAGCGCGACCAGCGCGCTTTCCAGATGCGAGAACATGCTTTCGATTTCATCGCTCGCGGCGCGTGCGCCGGCCGGCTCGCCCTGCCCCGCTGCCGCTGGAGGCGCGGCGTGCGCCGTGGTCGTTGCACTGTCGGTCGAGAGATACATGGTGCGCAACTCATACGCCAGCACCTGCACGGCCTGCGCGAGATTGAGCGAACTGTAGGCCGGATTGGCCGGAATATGCGCAAGTGCGCTGCACCGCTCGACATCCTCGTTCGACAAACCCGTTCGCTCGTTGCCGAACACCAGCGCGATTTCACCGTGCGCCGCCTGCTCGCGCGCCACGCCCGCCGCGGCACGCGGGGTCCACTGCGGCGGTCCGTATTCGCGCAGCCGCGCGGTCAGCGCGATCGACCAATGCACGCCGCTCAGCGCATCGGCGAGCGTCGGCACGACGTGCGCGGAGGCCAGTACGTCGTCGGCGCCGCTCGCCATGGCAATGGCCTCCGGATCGGTTTGCACGTGCGGCACGCGCGGCGACACCAGCACGAGACGCGAGAAACCCATGGTTTTCAGCGCCCGCGCCGCGGCGCCGACGTTGCCCGGATGGCTCGGCTCGACAAGAACGAAGCGGGTCGAGGTGAAGCCGCCGCGCAACTCGGCGACGGCGGGATCGGAGGAATGGTGGGTGTGGTCCACGATGAAATTCGGCAACTAAAGACGCGTATGGTAGCGCCAACGCCGCAACCGGTCAGAATTGCGCGCGAATGCTCACGCACATGTGCATGTACGCGCACCCGCAACCGCACGCACAAACGCGCGTGCGAATACCGGACCAGGCCGCATAAACACGCGCAAATGCCCTGCACAGCCCGCGGACTCTGCCGCGGCGCCCGGACTCAGGTAAAATACCAATATTCGCGCCCAGCTTTGCCGTCCAGCTTTGCATGAGCGCCTCGTTCTTATCCAATTCGTCTCCGTCGGCGGAATGCGCACCGGTCCTGTACCGGGCGGGCGTTCCGTGCTGTTTCCGCGCCTCGCAGAGGGCGCCCAATTAGCGCAGGTTAGCGCTCATTTACCGGCCAGCAGCCGTGCTGCCCCGGCACAAGGATCCAGTCTCATGCATCCCATGCTCAATATCGCTGTGAAGGCCGCGCGCCGCGCATCACAGATCATCACCCGCGCGTCGCTCGACCTCGATCTCGTCCAGGTCAGCAAGAAACAGCACAACGATTTCGTCACGGAGGTCGACAAAGCGTCTGAAGCGGCGATCATCGACACGCTGAAGACCGCCTACCCCGATCACGCGATCCTCGCCGAAGAATCCGGCGAGTCGGATAACGAGTCCGAATACCAGTGGATCATCGATCCGCTCGACGGCACCACCAATTTCATCCACGGCTTTCCGTACTACTGCGTGTCGATCGCGCTCGCGCACAAGGGCGTCGTGACGCAAGCCGTGGTCTACGACCCGACCCGCAACGACCTGTTCACCGCCTCGCGCGGCCGCGGCGCGTTCCTCAACGATCGCCGCATCCGCGTGGCCAAGCGCGACCGTCTGGCTGACGGCCTGATCGGCACCGGCTTCCCTTTCCGCGAAACGGACGGCCTCGAAGCCTACGGCCGCCAGTTCGCTGAAATGACCCAGGCCTGCGCCGGCCTGCGCCGTCCGGGCGCGGCCGCGCTGGATCTGGCCAACGTCGCCGCCGGCCGCATGGACGGCTTCTTCGAGCAAGGCCTGAATCCGTGGGACGTCGCCGCGGGCAGCCTGCTGATCACGGAAGCCGGCGGCCTCGTCGGCAACTACACGGGCGATTCGGATTTCCTGCACATCGGCGAAATCGTCGCGGGCAACCCGAAGGTCTACGCACAGATGATCCCGATCCTGTCGCGCTACAGCCGTACGCGCCAGCAATCGGCCTAAGCCCTGCGGTGTAGCGCCGGCCCCTGACCGGCATGCGGAATGTGAAAAAGCGGCTTCGGCCGCTTTTTCGTTGGCGCGCCTGCATGCCGCGGGCGTTCGTGCTACAAAGCGGGAAGCCGCGCCGGCGTGCTCGATGACCGGCTGCATTTCGCGCGTTATTCGCTGCGCCCTGCTTTGCGCCTGACTTCTCGCGCAGCTTCCGATCCGCTTCATGAAAAAAGGCTTCTACACAATCATCGCGGCGCAGTTTGTTTCGTCGCTTGCGGACAATGCACTGTTGATCGCGGCCATCGCGTTGCTCTCAGTGATTCGCTCGGCCGCCTGGGTCACGCCGCTGCTGCAGATTTTCTTCACGGTTTCCTACGTGCTGCTCGCGCCGTTCGTCGGCGCTTTCGCCGACTCGATGCAAAAGCGGCACGTCATGTTCGTCTCCAACGCGTTGAAAGCAAGCGGTTGCCTGATGATGATCGCGGGCGTTCATCCGATGATCGCCTACGGCGTGGTCGGCTTCGGCGCGGCCGCATATTCGCCGGCCAAGTACGGCATCCTCACCGAGCTGCTGCCCGCGGAAAAACTCGTCAAGGCAAATGCGTGGCTCGAATCGGCCACCGTGCTGTCGACCATTGTCGGCACGATGGTGGGCGGCGCGCTGATCAGCACCTTCGCGGACAAATTCGTCGCCCATGCGCATCTGCCACTGATCCGCTCCTCCGCCGACCTCGCCATGTTTGCGACGATGGTGACTTACGCGATTGCCGCCGCGATCAATATCTTCATCCCCGACACCGGCGCGCGTTATGAAAACCGCCTGAAAGAACCGAAGAAGCTGGTCGGCGATTTCTATCATTGCTTTAACGTACTGTGGGCTGACAAACTCGCGCAGATCGCGCTGTGGGTGACGACGTTGATGTGGGGCGGCGCGGTGACGTTGCAGTTGCTGGTGCTCAAATGGGCCAACGTGAACCTCGGCTTGTCGCTCTCGAAAGCGGCGGTCATGCAAGGCGTCACGGGGCTTGGCATCGCGGTGGGCGCGGCGGCCGCTGCCGCGCTGATTCCGTTGCGCAAGTCGCTGCGGGTGTTGCCGGTCGGCATCCTGACCGGTGCGGTGGCGATCGCCATGGCGTTCTACAACAAGGATCTGTTTCCGCCGGGCTCGGGCATTCGCATCGGCTCCTACGTGCTGCCGTTTTACATTCTGCTCGCCTATCCGCTGATGATCCTGCTCGGCGCGCTGTCGGGCTTCTTTATCGTGCCGATGAACGCGATTCTTCAGCATCGCGGCGCGACGCTGCTCTCCGCGGGGCATTCGATCGCGGTGCAGAATTTCAACCAGAACCTCGCCGTGCTGCTCATGCTCGGCGCGTACGCGCTGCTGCTCACGGCGAAGATGCCGGCGCAATGGATCATCGTCGTATTCGGCACGTTCATCACCTTCATGATGTGGCTCGCAAAACGGCGCAGCGCGGTGAATGAACGCACGGTGGACATGCGGGCGATGGTGGAAGAATGAGGCCGTGATCGAGACTAAGCCGGCGCTGCGCGGGCCGCCGGCTGTTCGTCGCACCGGCTTGGGGTTCGCCGTACGGATTGACCATTCGGCCAGGGTCCGTTCGCCCTGACGACAGGTTAAACTCACGCCCTGAACAGCTAACGCAAGAAGACACCGAGGATGGGCATTCAAACCGCAGCGGCCAACGACGTCGCACAACATACGCCAATGATGCAGCAG
>NZ_JARESX010000126.1:0-11864 GCF_046026435.1 Paraburkholderia sp. RL17-381-BIF-C
CGGCAAGCTCTGCGGACCGGAGGGCGATAGCTGCCGATTCCTGCGCGACCTGCAAATGACGTTGTGAAGCAAGTAATCCATAAAACGCTACAACGACATCCGAACGAAGAGCCGCCGCGCGACCGTCGAGCGAAGCGAGCGCAACCTCCCGCCCATATGAGGCGACGTCCTGCCGCGCCCGACGCTTACCACCAAGCTCTACAGTCTGATTTACCAGCGCAGTCGTCGTGCGCTCAGTGCCCCCGAACCCCTCCTGGAGAAACGACATTTCTGGGTTGGGCCGGACTCCCGCCTGGATGAATGTGCCCTGGGACGCGTCCGCATCGGCGCGCGCGCCGCGAAGCGTCGGATTGTTTTGAACCGCGATTCCGAGCGCGTCGTCAAGGGACAGCGGAGTCAGTGCGGCTTCGTTGGAGATAGCAACGCCAACGACTATCGGGCGTTCGTCTTCGCTATACGCAGGGGCCGACATCGACTGCGCGCAAGCAGGGGTTGCAGCAGCAATTGCTAGAAATGCTGCAAAGTTGCGGGTAAGCATGCAGGGGCGCGGTCGTGAAAAGGTATGTGCGATGCTACGGCTCTGCTGCAGCGCAAACATGATGCGAAAATGATATTTCCGTCATCTTGGACAACGACCTGAAGCCTTGCGCACGCGGGACTTCCTACCGATTCAACGGGAACATCCTACTTGAAGCGTGCAATGACGAGGACCAGTCCGAGCAAGGTAAGGCGCCTGACGACGTTCACGATGCTGCGACGACTCAGGCGACGTCAGATACATTGGCTTGACGGCGCACGTACGGTGAGCCCGCGATGAGCCGGCGACAGGTCAGTGGTTAACTCGCAGATGAAATGCAAGCCACAAGGCGCGAGGATGCTTACTTTGCGTCTGCAGATGCAGATGCCTCCTTGACCGCTGCATCGTCTGGATGGGTGATTGCGTAGAGTTCCTTGTTCCTATTGACGGTCGCTGCGCTTGGAGGATAGTCATACCGCCTGTACGGCAACCATCCGTCACGCTGCGCCTGAACTATCTCCGCGCGCACCTGTTCGCGGGTCTTGCCCTGACTCTCGGGCGTTCCTTGAGCCGCAACAGCGCCGGCGGCGCCTACAGTGATTAAAGCTATTGCAATTGTTGGCCACTTCATCATCTTCTCCTTCACTGGATTCGCCGAACTGGCGAAAGACACCAGTGTGGCGAGGCGACGGTGCGCCCAGATGAGAGACAGATGACAAAATCGTCATGAACGGGAACCGCTCACCCTGTCTTTACCGAGGCCTCGATGATGAAGAAGACGATAAAGCCCACGAAGAACGCGGAAGTGGCGACTGCGGTCTCTGGCACCTCGTGCGCCTCGACCAGCAATTCCTCCGTCACCAGGTAGATAAGCGCGACAGTTCCAAGGCCCAGCAGGACTGCATAGAAGTTCGGCGGCAAGCCTGAGAATAGCGCATGGCCGCCAACCGCCGAAAGGCTAAGCAACGCCGCCAGCAATACGGGCACTCCCAGAGTCCATAGCCTGCGAACTCTCGCAGCGCCGAGCGCCGTACTTACGGACAGCGCGAGGAATAACACCTCGAGTGTGAGCGCTATCGTAAGGATGAGACCAGTCTCTTCTCCGGCAGAAAATGCTATGCCGAGCACGAGACCATCAACAATGAGGTCAATAGCGGTTACGACAATCAGGCCGGTCGGCAAACTGGAATTTTCAAAACGCCTTTCCAGTCGGCTGCACATTTGCCTGATGCCCAGCATCAGCATCAGGCCGAGAATGAACCCAATTACGACCGGCGTGGTCGTGTGCGTTCTATCCTGTGGCAGTAATTCGAGGGCTGCGGCCGCGAACACGATGCCGCCAGTGAAGTGCTGGATGACGCTAGTTGTGCGAGCACCCGGCGTTTTCACCGATGCGACGAAGGCTCCCGCACCCGCCGCAATCAGCGGGGGAAGCGTGAAAAGCGCCAGCTTGACGGCGGGTGTCATCAGGTAGCCGCGGTGCCGCACTGGCTGCAGAATTTCGCGCCCGCCGAGAGTGCGCTGGTGCACTTCCCACACGTTGCGGGGACGAGCGGAGAGGCGCACTGACTGCAAAAGCGCGCCCCTTGTGAATTCGCCATCTTGCACTGCAGACAAATAGCGCCGCTCTGGGCAGACGGAGCAGGCACGGGCGCCCGTCCCCATGTCTGGTCGTCGCGGTGACCATAGCCGTGCCCACCCGCGGCACCGCGTCCACCGTTGTGACCATGTCCGCCTCCGTGCGAACGCCCATGTCCGCCATCGTGGCTACCATGGCCGCCGTGACGGCCGCCAAACATTCTTTCCAACCATCCCATCGCAACCCCCGGTTGACTCAATCCGTCATTAGCGCCGCTCGCCTGGTCACTTGCGCAACAGGCGGAGACCGTTACCGACAACCAGCAGACTGGCTCCGACGTCAGCGAACACAGCCATCCACATGGTCCCAAGGCCTGCAAGCGTCAGCGTCAGGAAGACAGCCTTGATTCCAAGCGCCAGCGCAATGTTCTGTACGAGAATCGAATGCGTGGCCTGCGACAGACGGATAAAGGCCGGGATTTTTCTCAGGTCATCGTCCATCAGTGCGACGTCAGCTGTCTCGATTGCCGTGTCCGTTCCCATTGCTCCCATTGCAAAGCCAATATCAGCCCGCGCCAACGCTGGCGCATCGTTGATGCCGTCACCAACCATGCCGACCATGGTTGAGTTGGCGGACAGACGCTCTACAGCGCGCAGCTTGTCTTCAGGCAACTGGTTGCCCTCAGCATGGTCGATGCCGACTTGCTGAGCGATTGCCTGCGCGGTGTGAGGGTTGTCGCCGGTCAACATTGCCGTACGCACGCCCAGCTTGTGAAGCTCCGAAATTGCCTCACGGCTGCTTTCTTTGACAGTGTCCGCCACGGCAAAGAGAGCCAGCACGCGAACTTCATCAAGCAGCACCACAACCGTCTTACCTTGACGTTCAAGGACGTCGAGCCGCTCTTCCAGTTCCACTGAGCAGCGACCAAGTTCCTCGACCAAACGGTGATTGCCAAGGGAGTAGCTTCGTCCCTCGACAACGCCGCGGACACCGCGCCCGGGAATCGCCTCGAATTCTGCGACCGGATACTCCATCACGCGGTCAGTCGCCGCGGCTCGCGCGATGGCCATCGACACGGGGTGGTCCGAGCGGCCTGACAGGCTTGCAGCGAGCGAACGAACGTGAGCGACATCGACATCCGTTACACGCAGCTCAAACTCTGTTTGAACCGGCTTGCCGTGTGTAATGGTTCCGGTCTTGTCCAGCGCCAGCCACGCGAGCTTACGTCCCTGCTCCAGATACGTGCCACCCTTGACGAGAATTCCTTGGCGTGCAGCAGCGGCTAGGCCGCTGACAATCGAGACCGGTGTCGAAATAACCAGCGCGCAGGGACAGGCAATGACCAGAAGCACGAGCGCTTTGTAAATCCAGTCGAACCAGCTACCCGAAAAGATGAGCGGAGGCACAAGTGCGACGGCGAGCGCCACAGCGAAAACGATGGGCGTATAGATGCGGGCAAACTGGTCAACGAACCTCTGCGTCGGAGCCTTGGTTCCCTGAGCTTCTTCAACTGCGTGGATGATGCGAGCCAACGTCGTGTTGTTTGCTGCAGCGGTGACCTTGTATTCGAACGAGCCCGAGTCGTTGATGGTCCCCGCAAACACCGCGTCACCCTCTGCCTTCTCTACGGGAAGGCTTTCTCCAGTGATAGGCGCTTGATTGACGGTCGAACGACCGCTTGTGATTGTTCCGTCCAGACCAATGCGCTCGCCGGGCTTCACGCGAACAATGGCACCAGGAGTAACAGAACTCGCTTGGACTTGAATCCATGAGCCGTCCGCCTGCCTGACGGTTGCCTCTTCCGGCGCCAGCCTCATCAAGCCCTGAATGGCATTGCGAGCACGGTCGAGCGATTTAGCCTCGATGAGTTCGGCTATCGTGAACAGCACCATGACCATCGCGGCTTCCGGCCACTGGCCGAGAACCAGAGCGCCCGTGACGGCGATGCTCATCAGCGCGTTGATGTTCAAATTGCCGTTGCGGATGGCAATCCAGCCTTTCTTGTATGTTGTCAGACCGGAACCTGCCACCGCGAGTAATGCAAGCGCGGCGACGAGCCAAGTGGGCTGCCCGAGCCAACTGGCAGCTTCCGAGCCAACCGCAACCGCGCCCGCAAGCACGAGCGGCCACCAAGGTTTTTGCTCGGGTTGCGGCACCTCCCCGGTTTGTCCCTCCGCTGAGGTCAATTCTGGCGTGAAGCCTAGAGACCGTAAGGCTTCGAGTACCGGAGTTAGCGCGTCCGCCTCGTGAACAACCGTCAGCACTCGTTGCATTAGGTTGAATTCCATTGTCGCAACAGCCGGCATACCTCCCAGTTTTTTGCGGATTAGGGCTTCCTCGGTTGGGCAGTCCATCTGGAGGATGCGGATTTGCGTCCGGACCGCATCGCCAACCGGAATTGGCCCGGACAAGGCGACAAAAGATACGGGCGCGGGCCCGCAGCAGCTTTCGCCGACAGCATGGCCGTGAGCGTGTTCATCGCCGTGGGCATGGCTATGTCCACGGTCGTGCTCATGGTCATGCGTCCGCTCGTCGTGGTGGTCGTGCGCATTTTCTTGGCGATGTCCGCTGGAGCATGCATGGCCGTGTTCATGGTCATCACGTCGCTCTGCGTCGGCAGGTCGGCAGCAGTTATGCTCGTCGGACACTGGGGCACTCGTGCCGGACTCGTGCCGATTCTTGGGAACGTCTGCTTGCGACATGGTGGTATCCGTCCTTGATTTATGGTGTAGTAAACACCCTGGAGTAACTCCAAGGTCAAGGCCAACAGGAGAAATTCATGAAAATCGGCGAACTCGCGCGGCTAGCCAACTGCACGACGGACACAATCCGGTTCTACGAGAAGGAAGGATTGCTACCGTCGGCGGACCGGACGGAGGCTAACTACCGACGCTATAATGAGGGTCACATCGACCGTCTGCGGTTCATTCGAAACTGCCGCGCGTTGGACATGACGCACGACGAAGTACGTGCGCTCCTTGATGCAGCCGATGGTCCGGCCACCGGCTGCGGTGCTGTCAATGCGCTAGTCGATGAACACATTGGCCACGTGAACACGCGAATCAAGGAGCTACAGCAGCTTCGTGCCCAGCTAACCGCGCTGCGTAAGCGCTGCGCAGGCGAGCAACCGGTCGAGGCGTGCGGAATCATTCACGAACTGACGTCAATGGAAACCGCTCAGCCTAGGCCTAAGGCTTCTCACTTGGGCTAGGTATCGGGCAGGTATCTTGCTGAGGTCAGTTTTGGCCCCTTTCTTATGGAGGAGACGCGATGCCTCATAGTCACGGACACAATCAAACAGACGGCCACGCTCGCGGAGAACATGAACACAGTCGCGAAGAAGGTGGCCACGTCGAAAATCATCATGACGAGCACAGTCATTCCGGGCACGACCATGCGGGTCATAATCATTTGCATGGTGTGACGGACCAGCGACGCGTTGGATGGGCCTTTATCATCATTGCGGTGTTTATGTTCGTGGAGGTCATTGGAGGCGTCCTGTCGGGGTCATTGGCCCTGCTTGCCGACGCGGGACACATGGTCAGCGATGCGGCAGCCCTCGGATTCAGCTGGATAGCCATCCACTATGGTCGGCGTCCCGCGACCGCGCAATTGTCCTACGGCTATAAGCGGCTGGAAATCCTGGCCGCGTTCGTGAACGGATGTGCGCTCTTCGTCATCGCGGTCTGGATTGTGTTCGAGGCAATTCAGCGGTTTGCGTCACCGGTGCCGGTTGCCGGAAAGACAATGCTCATCGTTGCGTTCGTGGGACTGGCCGCAAACATTTGCGCGTTTCTGGTTCTGCACGGCGGCAACCGCGAAAATCTCAACTTGCGCGGTGCCTGGTTGCACGTTTTAGGCGATATGCTGGGTTCGGTCGCGGCCATCGTCGCAGCGGGCGTAATTTTGTTCACTAACTGGACGCCCATTGACCCCATCCTGTCGATTTTTGTTGCGGTCATTATCCTCAAGAGTGCATGGGGTATCGTCAAGTCATCCGCGCATATCCTCTTGGAAGGCACCCCCCAAGGAATGAACCTGGCTGACGTCAAGACGGACCTCGAACAGAACGTGACAGAAGTACGCGATGCACATCACATTCATGCCTGGTCCATCACGGGCGAGCAGCATCTACTGACGCTGCATGTGCACCCCACGGCGGGAACGGCCTCGCGAGACGTTGTTGCCGCAGTTCAGCGCCGGCTCGCCGAGCGTTTCAGCATTGAACATGTGACGGTCCAGGTCGAGGAGGATGACTGCATCGACACGCAAGCACATGGCGCAACGAGCGCTAGCGCAACGGATTGCCACTGAGCGTGAAGACGTTTCTCCTCTTTGCCGTGACTGCTGTTGCTGAAATTCTTGGCTGTTATTTGCCCTATCGGTGGCTTCGTGAAGGTGGCAGTGTATGGCTGTTGCTTCCCAGCGCAATAAGTCTCGCAGCTTTCGCGTGGCTGCTAACCCTTCATCCAGCGGCCGCAGGCAGAACTTATGCGGCGTATGGCGGAGTCTATATTGCGGTCGCGATTTTATGGCTCTGGTCCGTCGACGGCATTCGTCCGACAGCTTGGGATTGGCTCGGGGTTGTCCTGACACTGTCCGGCATGGCCGTTATCGCTCTGCAGCCACGATAACGCCTGAGGCCGGAACAAACACCAAAAAGCCATGCGACCGAATACACGTAAAAAACCGGTTCCCGTACAGCGTTGTGGGCGCGCCCGGTCGTCCGACAAGGCGCCCGCGATAACGCCGGACACAACTGCAGCTATGCCACCGAGCAAGCAGGTTGAAGAAACCCGAGGCAGGGTCGCACAATCGCGGACGCACGGTTCAACCTAGATTTCGGCCAGCGGCCCCTGCGTCTTCCTCGTACAGCCACCATTGCGACACCGCCAGCAAGACGCTGCTGCGCGCGCGTAGCATATCCAATGCAATCAAAATAACGAGGCTGGCGACGAGCAGCCGGGCGTGCAGCGTACTAACGAGATACCCAATGGATATGCCGACCGCCCTATCAAGTGAACCAGGGCGATTGACCTCGTAGGCGGTGACACAGATAGTGGATGCGTAGCAGCCGGTCATTCAATTCAATTGACTCGTCCTATCCCCCTGGATAGGATGTTAAGTCATGGACAAGAAAACTCTCCACGAATCACATCCGGCCATCGTTCTTCGTTTGAAGCGAGCGGAGGGTCATCTGCGCAGCACGATTGCGATGATTGAGGCTGGTCGAAGTTGCGTTGACGTTGCGCAGCAGCTTCACGCCATCGAGAAGGCTGTTACCAATGCGAAGAGGGCACTCATCCACGACCATATTGACCATTGCCTCGACACACAGTCTGGTTCCGACACCACTTCGGTCAAAACGGCGCTCGCCGAATTCAGAGAAATCAGCAAGTATCTATAGGCTCGTCCAATGGGTTTCCTTTCTTCCCAGCAACTGAACACCAGTTCAGCTGCGCTGCTGGTCGGCGCCGTCCTGGTCGTCGGTGTCCTGCACACCGTCGTTCCGGACCACTGGGTCCCCATCACGCTCATCGCGCGCCAACGAGGGTGGACCAAGGGCCAAACTGCACGTGCTGCGGTTCAGGCCGGGATGGGACACGTAGTTACGACCCTCATCCTCGCGGCCATCGTATGGCTGGCAGGGGTCGCTGTTGCTGCGAAGTTCGGCCAATGGGTCGATACTTTTGCGAGCATTGCGCTCGTCGTCTTCGGGCTCTGGATTGCCATTTCGTCATGGCGCGAACTTCGCTCGGGAGATGGTCACAGGCATAGTCATGGTCCGCACGGGCACAGCCACGATTTCTCGCATCTAACGGGAGCCGACGGCCCGGTCGATGCGATACACGGCCCGGAACTTCAGCGGATGTACGGAGAGCACGGCGCTCTCGAGCTGTCCATCTACGAGATTGGGCAGTCGCCGCATTTCCGGTTCACCGCAACACGCCCGGAAACGGTTGAGACCGTTACCGTTGAGACCAGCCGCGACGGCGGCTCACGACAGTCCTTTACCTTCGCTAAACGTGGAGAATATTGAGAAACGCTGGACGACATTCCCGAGCCGCATGAGTTCGATGTCAAAGTGACAGTGAAGCACGATGCCCATGCACATACGTACCAAACTGCATTTGCCGAACATGAGCATCACCACGGCGAGCATGACCATGACGGGCACCACGACCATGGCAACGGACATGGCCACGCGTCTGTCAAAAAAGTATCGTCACGAACCGCGCTACTGCTGATTCTTGGCTCGTCGCCAATGGTGGAAGGCATTCCCGCCTTCTTCGCCGCCGCAAAGTATGGGCTGAGTCTTATCCTCATCATGGCGGTCGTCTTTGCTGCGAGCACCATCCTGACTTATGTCCTACTCTGCATATATTCGACGGCCACCTTGCAGCGCATCAAGTTTGGGTCTCTCGAACGTTACGGCGAGGTTATCAGCGGTGCTTTCATTGCCCTGGTTGGATTGGCCTTCTCGGTATTCCGATTCTATAAGTTTTGTGGCTTTCGGAACGAGAGCCGCGGGACTTCACGGGCCGCGCCTCTCGTAGACAGCCTCCGCTAATTTTTTATGCAAAGATGTTGGGCCGAAGATGCTCAGCATCATAGGTCCGTTTCATGCACGCACGTCACCACGCCGCTTTCACCGCACTTCTTGCAGCCGCGCTGTTCGGCGCGACCACGCCGCTCGCTAAGACTCTGCTCGGCACGCTTTCTCCCTTCATGGTCGCGGGTCTGTTTTACCTCGGTAGCGGCGTCGGTCTGGCCATTGGCATTCTCTTCCAGCGGTATCATCGAACGAGCGACGAACGAGACAACGAAAGCCGAATTCAGCCCGCCGAGTTGCCGTGGCTTCTCGGGGCAATCGCAGCAGGCGGGGTAGCGGGACCTGCACTGCTAATGCTCGGTCTCGGCACAACTCCCGCTGCAACCAGTTCCCTACTATTGAATCTTGAAGGCGTGTTCACGGCGGTGATTGCTTGGGTTGTGTTCCGCGAAAACGTTGACGTCCAGATATTTCTCGGGATGGTCGCGATAGTGGCAGGCGGTGTCGTCCTTTCGTGGCAGCCCGGTGCAACTAGCGTGGCGGTCGGCGCATTACTGGTCGTGGGAGCCTGCGTTGCGTGGGCCATCGACAACAATCTGACGCGGAAGGTGTCAACCAACGACGCGATGGTCATTGCCTGCCTGAAAGGGCTGGTCGCCGGTTCGGTCAATCTGGGAATCGCACTTGTGCTGGGTGCGCATCTTCCGAGCGTCGGGAAGGTGGCCGCCGCCATGCTGACCGGCTTCGCTGGCTACGGCGTTAGCCTGGTTCTCTTTGTCGTCGCGCTGCGTAATCTTGGTACAGCGCGGACCGGGGCATATTTCTCGGTGGCACCTATATTCGGCGTCGCCATATCGCTCATCCTGTGGCCAGAGCTGCCGCCGCTCCTTTTCTGGCTAGCGGCCGCGCTCATGGCGCTCGGAGTCTGGCTGCATATACGTGAGCGACATGAGCATCCTCACACTCACGAAGTCCTGGACCACAACCATCGACACCGGCACGACGAGCACCACCAGCATACGCATGATTTTGATTGGGATGGTGAGGAGCCGCACACGCATCCTCATCAACATGCGCCTATCACTCACACGCACGCGCACTTTCCCGACATCCATCACCGGCATACGCACTAAAGCCGCACTGACATTAGTGTGTCTTGCACCCGCCAGGCCGTCGGTCCGTACTGTGCCGTCACCGACCGGCACAACCTGCAACATTCACTCTGTCGTGTTGGGATAGTTCTCGCCACCCTTGCTGGAGTAGCTAAGTGAGTTAAGTGTTTCATACCTGCAGAGCTGCGCAATGTCGATGACGCGCCTCGTCAGGTCTCTTATCATTGACTCGCATGCGGCATAATACTGGGGAAGCAAGATGGTCAGTAAAGAACATTGGGAAGACGTCTATCGGTCAAAGGCCCCCGACGCAGTTAGCTGGTATCGCGCGCATCTTGAGGCATCGCTGCAGCTGATTTCCGAGAGTGCGCCGGACCGGAGTGCAGCCATTATCGATGTGGGCGGTGGTGAATCTACATTAGTAGATGATTTGCTCGAAAGCGGATACCGAAATCTGACAGTGCTCGATATGTCCGCCGTTGCTCTCGATACCACCAAACGTCGATTGGGCTCTAACGCTGAGCAGATAACCTGGGTCGCTTCCGATATGTTAATGGTCGATCTGCCCGCGCATCACTACGACGTATGGCACGACCGGGCCGTCTTCCATTTCCTCAGCGAAGCGTCAGAACGGGCCGCATACATTCGCGTGCTGACCAACGCCCTCAAACCCGGTGGCCACGTCGTAATTGGGACATTCGGACCTGCCGGACCGAGCAGGTGCAGCGGACTCGACGTGAGGCGATACGATGCCCAGCAGCTCTCCAACGAATTCGGTGCAGGGTTCGAGTTGGTCACAAGCACCATTGAAGACCATCACACGCCTGCTGGCTCCGCCCAGCAGTTTCTATACTGCTGCTTCCGGAACCTGTGACTGGCGGGCTAACCCGTCTTTGGAGCGCGCGTGAGCTCGACTGAGCGCGGCAGCAGCCGGACCGCTGCACCGGAGGTGCAGTAGTATTCTCAAAGGCTTATCACATCGACGTTCGTTTGCTCGCCAATCCATCGAACCGAATTGCAGTCATGAGATCAATAGTTCTTCAGTCTGTTCTGGTTGCCGCCGTGGGGATGACTTGTTATGCCCACGCCGATGAGCCGCAGCGTCAATCCGAAGTCGCTCAACGAGGTGCGGAGGTGATGCCCTTTTCCCTGGGCGCAACAACGCATATTTTCAGCAAAACAAGCGATGGCGGCACTCAACGCGTAGTCGCCAAAAATCCCTCAGACAAGACGCAAGTACGTCTGATACGCGAACACCTGCGTAGCATCGGGGAGCGGTTTCGAAACGGAGATTTCTCCGGACCTTCTCAGATTCACGGGGATGACATGCCGGGCCTCGCGCAACTCAAGGCTGCAAAGCCGGGCCAAATATCCATTGACTACAAGGACGTTCGTGCTGGGGGACAACTGACCTTTCGCACTCGCGATGCCACCCTTGTAGTCGCCCTTCACGACTGGTTTGGCGCCCAACTTTCTGACCATGGTTCCAATGCAATTGAAGGACACCAGCACCACCATGGAGGCATGCAGACGCAATAGCCGCGAGGGAAACACCTGATTTGTATCGCCTGTCAGGACAACTTCGCGCAGCGGCCTCGCACGTCACATTCACTCGCCTGAAGCAGTTCTTCCAATGGCGCCTCGTCGAAGTCGAAAATTGAGTTCGCGAAGATGTCCGACGGAATGGCGGTGCGCTCAACTTCTACACAGGCGGCAATGTGTCTCGCAATCGGCATCCTTGTATTTTTGTGCGGTCTATATTGAATTCTATAAAGTTTCGCTTTCAATTCCGGTTCTGCCCAGAGGTCACTCACTGATTTAAGTCGACCTTCAAATACAAAGCGAACCCACATCTTTTCGCCCTCTATGGCCGTGTCGGCCATTAGTTCTGCGAGCACCAGCAGTATGTATGGGACGTCATCCTGGTTGAGGTCGCTGTAAGACCATAGATGTAGTACGTCGGCAGCCGATACGAGGTTGACGAAACGTCCGATTGAAAACGTCCTGACCTGGTCGGCCATGACCGCAAAGTGAGAGCGCCATCGCGCAAGGAAAGCCGTTCGATTCCGGGGTTCAACTTTGGGATCCGGTATGCCTCGCGCA
>NZ_JARESX010000127.1:0-11434 GCF_046026435.1 Paraburkholderia sp. RL17-381-BIF-C
TCGCGCGGAAGCATTACCTGATTTAATCTGCATCATGAAATAGCGTTCGATCGGGAAACCCCTAGGACCACGCATCCAAGGTTCGCGTTAGTCTGCTCAAAAGAGGAGGCGAACCATGAGACAGGCGTTCAATATTGCCGTGGTGCTGCTGCTTGGCTATCTGATGGCGGATAGGGCGCTGATGCGCGCGCAAGCGGGAGAGATGGGGACGATAACGTGCCACCAGGGCGCCGAGCTGGTCAAATCGAACGCGCTGAAAAAAGGCTTTGGAGACATGGGCGCCAGCAGCCAGGGCGAGAATTTTCTATCGAGCTGTCTCGTCACCGGGCGCGGTCAGGTGGGCGATCTGGTGGCGCGCGACTGACGCGATTCGCTCGCCCAATATATGAAACCGCGCCATAACCGCATTTTGCCAGGGTTGTGGCGCCGCCAAACCGGTTGCCAGTAAAAAGCGCCCGGACCGCGAAGGTCCAGGCGGAAGCCATCGGGAGCCCGATGACGGAGGTAAGGAATACACAACTGGCCCGCGATCGGGAAGACTCGGTCGCGGGCCAGTTCATTTGAATCAGTGCGCGCATTGCGTCCGCGCGCTGAGCGCCCCGGCTACGCGCAAGCCGTGGTGCCTGCGTGCGTCGGACCGCTGAACAGCGGGTTAAGGCTCGGTTCCTGCCTGATTACCGCTTGGGCCCCGGCTTAGTTGCCGAAGTAGACTGACCTCGGGCCGTTCGCGAGCGCCGGGCGGCCGGATTGCGACGCGCCACTCACCACACCGCCAAAACCACTTTGTGCTGCCTGCGCCGTGCCATTCTGAGCGTCGACGCGAGCTTGCGCGGCCTGAATGTCAGCCGGGTAGTGCGGGTCGTCGCGGCCCGGGTGATAGCCTGCTTTCTCGAGTTGAATCAATTCCGCACGCACTTGAGCGCGGGTCGCGGGCTGGTTGGACTGCGCAAACGAAGCGACAGGAGCGGCCAGTACAGTGGCGATAACAACAGCTTGAATGAGCGATTTCATGATCAACTACCTCCAGTTCGGTTTTTTGTCTTGCTACGAGCGTTCTCGTTCGTAGTCAGTGATTGCATTCTAGATTTGCGATCTGGAGAGAGTAATCCCCGTTTCAGGTAATGTTTGTTGCTGAAACTGAGACAAACTGCCGTCAACGGACGATGCGCATGGAGAGTTGTTCCCTCGTCGCTGCATCGTCCGGACGTCGAAGCGCGAGTCAACTGCCCGAATAGATCGGACCTTGTCCACCCGGCGCGAACGGCTGAAATATCTCGCCATGCGAAGGAGCGGGCGCCGCTTGTGAACGCGCCGCGGAAGTGGCGGGCTCGCGTAGCGTGACGGCGCTGTCCGGCGTAATGGGAACGCTGGGCTTGGCGAGTAACTCGGTCTTTCGCATCGATCCTACCGAGGTGCCGAAGTAGTAGCCGATGATGCTGATCCACGCCGTTCCCAATGCGCCGACAATCACGTTGACGAGATCCTTGTTCGGCCCCGGCAGCGGCTGGAACGCCATGAGCAACAGAATGCCGAAAAAGCCTGCCGTCACCGCCATGGCGAGCACCTTGGGCACCCAGTCCTTATTGCTGATACCCATTGCACGCGCGTCGGCCCGATCGGCGGCCTGAATGCGCGCCATGTCGCTTTCGTGCGCGAGGCCTGCCTGTGCGGCAGTGACCATCAGTTGTTGCAACTGCAACGAGTTCGCGCTCTCCGCCTGCCGGATCTTCTCCATTGCGCCGGGATCGTTCAGCGCGCGTTCCACGAAGGTGGGATCGCTGGGCGTTCCGAGTGCATGTGAAATGATCGAAGCGGCGGCGGTGACACCGAGGCCGACCGGACCACCCACGAGCCCTGCGAGAAGCGGGGCGGTGCTGCCAATGTTCGATGCTACTTTTGACCAGTCCATCATGCTGCTCCAAGGAGAAGGTTAGCGGCCATTCTTTCTGTCCATCCACGGCTGAAATTGGGCCATGCATGCAGGTTCCGCAGGTAACGCAAGCGATAGGCGGCAAAGCGCATGACAAACTTCAGCGGGTCCGCGCTTTTGACCGCGTCCAGTGTGTCCGGGCCGAACTTGCCGTCTTCTTGCGCGCCGGACGCTTTTTGCATCCACAACACCACCAGTCCGCCGTTGTAGTTGGCGTCGAATATCTGGAAGGCCACTCGCGAGTCGAGTTCGTCGAGGTGCAAGGGATCCCAGTACCGTTGTTTCGCGATCTGTTTAGCGGTGTCGAGCGGCAGATCTTTCATGGCGCCGGTATAGCCCTGGCTGCGCGCCACGCGTGCTGTTACGCCCCACATCGTTTCTCCGCCAGGGTCATGCGGATTGAAGGAGTACCCACCTTCATTTCCGATCAGAGCCTTGAACGCTTCATCGAAGTTGTCCATCGATCATCTCCTCTTCCACTGTGTGTATGACTGCAACGGTAAAAGTGCGTCTGGGCCGAGCCCCTTGCGTGGCGGTCCATCCGGTACTACGGGGCGCCTGTTAAGCGGTTTGAAACGGAAGTGCTGCGGGGGGATGGGAAACCGGTCTGACTTGGCTATCGGGTTTCGTCATGTCGCGGCGATCGCCTTCCTGAACCGCTTTGGCGACGCGCGCCAGATGACTCTCTCGCGCCGACAGACTGCCTGCGTCGAGTTGCAACGCTTGCGCATATTTGCGCGAGGCGCCGAGCAGATCGCCTTTGCGATCCAGTGCACGGCCCCATTCCGCGTATGAAGGCGCCAGATCCGGGCGCAGTGCGACCGCGCGGGAGAGCTTTTCGATCGCTTCGTCATATCGGCCGACGGTGACGAGCGCTTCGCCCCAATCGTGCAGGTTGTCGACGGAATCCGGCTTCATGCGGTCCGCCTGCTTGAATGCGTCGAGTGCTTCGGAGTGACGATTCGCATGCAGCAGCACGTCGCCGAGAAGACGCAAATTTTCGGCCGTCTTCGACTTCTCGCTCGCACCGGCTCGCAATGCTTCGAGTGCGTCGTCGATGCGATGCTGCTGTTCGAGTGCAATGCCCAGGCTCGCACGCAGCACCGCCGAATGTGTGTAGACGGTCAGCGCTTCGCGGGTCTGCTGTTCGGCTTCTTTGGAGAGTCCCTGATTGGCGAGCAGCCACGCTTTGCCGGCGAGCGCCCATTCGCCTTGTTCGGAGGCGGGCAGTGCCAGAACTTCGTCATAGATCGAGACGATCTCGCCGTAATCACATTGCGCGAGCGAGCATCGGGTTCTCTGCACTTGCGAATAGAGGTGACTGGCGAGAATATTCGGCTCGGCCAGACGCATGGCTTTGACAGCGATGTCGTGCACGAACTTTTCCAGATCGCGTCCTTCGAAAGGCACCGTGCTTTCACGGGAATTGAAGGGGCCACCTTCAATCTGCACATGGGCGATGTAGGAATCCGCGCTGTCGTTCACCTTGGTGATGCCGACGTGAACGACAACGTCCGTGCGCTTGATGATGCCTTTAATGAAACGCACCGTCGTCGCATATGACATTTCCTGACCGGGGATTTGAATGTCCGGTTGCGCGTCGTTATCGGTCATGGTGTCGTGGGGAATCGATTCGGCGTCCTGGCCGATCGCTCTCATCGAAGACATGATGCGTTCCGCCAGGAAGTTCGACGAATAGCCGCGTTCCACGAGCGACTGCGGCGTTTCAACCGGCGGCACCAGCAATTGCCGCGTCAGTACGCCACGTACGACGAGACAGAAGAAGCCGATGGTGAGCACCGCGAAGACCCACGGCAAAACATAGGGCCACAATTGCTTCGGGCCGCGCCCGATGAAACCGGCGGTCCGTAATCCGAACGGCACGAATCCGCTGGCAAGGTGATGAGTTCGAGTGCGATGCTTCGAACCACTCTCCGCGGAAAGAGACCGGCTCCGCCAATTCACTGGACGACGCTGACTTTGCACACTCGACATGACGCACCTCGATTCAACCGATGTTGGTAAGTGCACGACTGGGTGTCGACTCTTATGCATCGACCGTGCCATAGCGCACGGTGTCTTATACGGCGGGCGTGTACGGGATGACGGCCGTTGTGAACGGCGCAAATGTGTTGTGCGTGGACCGACGAATGCCGATCGCGAGTTTGTTGGAGTGAGACAGGCGGTGTGAAATGGCGAAGCACGCGGCCAACTGTCTACGAATAATGGCTACTTCGATTAGACGCCGCATTCGCTTCGTCCAGGCAGACGAGTACGAAAATACGGCGTCGTCATGCAATGAAGTGGACGACTAACTATCCACGTCATGTCGCCGGCTTCAATGCTGTCGCGCTCTTTAATTGCCGCCCTTGAACAGATCTTGCAAGCGCGCCGCTTCGCCGTTTTTCTGCGATTGAACGAGTTGCTGGTAGACAGCTGCGCGCGAGAGTCCTTGTGTGCTTGCAGGGCTGCCGGACATCGAAGTGGTGGCGGGTTGCCCGCCCACCGCGTCGGCTGCCGACGGTTGAGTTTGCGCTGTACTCTCCGTGCCGGCGTCCTGAGCGTGCGCTTGCCATGTGAACGCGCAAAGCAGTCCGCCTGCGATGATCAGAGCCTTCTTCATGTCCATCTCCTTCAAACCCTCGGCGTCGCTCTCGCGACACCTCATTGCGGAAGTTCCGCCGGACCTGCACGCAACTCACGGCGGACAATCCGACGGAACACAGGGCGGAGACGATTACCGGCTTCCTTGTCGAATTCTGCGCAGCGCACCAGAGAGGTGCGTTATCGAAGTGCTTCGTGTAGCAAGGAAAGGTGCGCGCTGAGGCTTTATTGTTCGGCGACGGTTCAGAGAGCCGTTCTTGCCTCCACCATGTGAAGCAGACGTATAGATCGGTTCCGGATTCAAGTATTAATCAGCCATCCTGAATGCGTATTTGGAAAAAGTATCGGGGGATGGAGTGGCGGCGAATACGACATGTGTCGGCGGTGGCCAGCACACAAATAAAAATGCCGTTCAGTCCATGACTGAACGGCATTAGCCTTCGACGCAAGTGTTGCTATTCAGCGTACAACGACTCCGCGATCAAACCGCAGCCGGGCGCCACTTCAACAGCCGCTGTTCGACCGCAGTCAACAGATAATCCGCTGCGAGTGCGACCACAGCCAACACAATCATCGCTGCGAACACGCCGCTTGCGTTGAATGCGCCTTGGGCAGTGGAGATCAGCAGACCGATACCCTGCTTCGAGCCGAGAAACTCGCCCACCACCGCACCGACCAGCGCAAAACCGAAGCTCACGTGCAAGCTGGCGAGAATCCAGCTCAACGCCGACGGAATCACCACCGAAATCGTCACCTGGCGGCGCGACGCGCCGAGAATCTGCGCATTCGCGATCATATAGCGGTCGGCTTCACGCACGCCCTGGAAAGCGTTGGCGAACACGACGAAGAACACCATCACCACGGCCAACGCCACCTTCGACGCCATGCCCAGACCGAGCGCAATCACGAACACCGAACCGAGCACCACGCGCGGAATCGAGTTGGCGATCTTGATGTAGAGGCTAAATACGTCGGAGAGCAGCTTGTTGCGGCCGAGCACGATGCCGCAGAACACCCCGGCGACCGAACCGATAATGAAGCCGAGGCCGGTTTCTTCGAGCGTGACCCACACCTGGGTGAGCAGCGGACCTTGCGAGGTGCCGTTGACGAACCAGTCGACGATCTGGTCGAAAATCGCGCTTGGCATCGAGAAGAAGAACGGGTCGATCCACTTCAGGCGCGCTGACAGTTCCCACCCGCCGAGTACGACCACCAGCACGACAATACGCAACGAGATCACGAGCGCGTGACGCTGCCGGATGCGTTTTTGGGCCACACGTTCGACTTGCGCGAGCGATGCGGCGTCGATGCCCGAAGGCATCATCTGTTGAGGGCTTGTAGACATGTTTGCCGTTCCTTGATTAACCAATCTGCACTTCTTCGCGCAGGTCGTGCCAGATGTCACGCGAGATTTCGATAAAGCGCGGGTCGTAGCGGACCTCGGACGTAACGCGCGGACGTGGCAGATCGATTTCGTACACTTTCTTCAGTGTGGCCGGGCGCGCGGTCAGTACGAACACGCGGTCGGCCAGCGCAATCGCTTCTTCCAGATCGTGCGTGACGAATACCACCGAGCCGACACCGCCCCACAATTGCAGAAGCTCGTCCTGCATCAACGTGCGCGTCTGCATGTCGAGAGCCGAGAATGGTTCATCCATCAACAGGATCTCCGGCTTGTTGATGAAAGTCTGCGCGAGTGCCACGCGCTTCCTCATACCGCCGGAGAGTTGATGCGGATAGTGCTTGCCGAACTTGTCGAGGCCCACGCGACGCAGCCATTCGTTGGCTTCGTCATACGCGGCCGATTTCGAGCGGCCACGATACAGCGGGCCCGCCGCCACGTTGTCGAGCACGGAGCGCCACGGGAACACGGCATCGGCCTGAAACACGAAGCCGATGCGCGGATCGATGCCGTCCACCGGCGCGCCCATCACCCGTACTTCGCCCGTGGTGGGTTTCAGCAAGCCGGTAATCATGCTGAGTGTGGTGGACTTGCCGCAACCCGTGGGACCGACCACCGCGACGAACTCGCCGCGAGCCACCGACATGCTGAAGTCGCGCAACGCGATGGTCGCCTTGCCATCGGGAGAAATGAAACGGCACGATACGTTGCGCATCTCGATCGCAGGCGTATCGCGTGACATGGGTTGATTCATCGGCTGCTGCCTCGCTGTTCTCGTGACGTTGATATAAGAGCGTTACTTCGCCGCGGTCTTGACCGCTGCCGACACGTAGTCGTTGGTGTAGGTCTTGGCGAGATCGATATGCTTGCCCTTCACTGAAGGATTGAACGCCGAGAGCACCTTCAATACCGTGTCCGGACCGTCGGCTGGCATCTTGCCGTCCTTCGTGAACATCGGCAGCGATGCTTTCAGTGCGCCGACGTACAGGTCTTTATTGTTGCCGTAGTAGTCCTTCGGCATCTTCGCGGCGATTTCTTCCGCGCTATGCGTCGCGATGAAGTTCAGCGTTTTCGCGAAAGCGTGCGACAGCTTGGCGGCCTCGTCCTTGTGCGATTCGGCCCACGCGCGCTGCACGTAGAAGCTCGAAGCCGGATAGGTGCCGCCGAGCGCGGCGCGCGTGCCTTCCAGGGTGCGCATGTCGACCAGCACCTTGGCGTCGCCGGTCTTCAGCAACTGCGAGACAGTCGGCTCGGTCGTCATGCCCGCGTCGATGCGGTTCTGCTTGATGGCCGCAATAAAGCTGTTGTCCGCGCCGACGGGCAGCAGCGTGTATTGTGTGGACGGCACGCCCGCACGTTGTGCGAGGTACTGCGTGAGAAAACTGGTCGACGAGCCGAGGCCCGTCACGCCGAGGGTCTTGCCCTTCGAGTCGGCCATGCTCTTGAAGGTCTCCGCCGCCTTGGTGGAAACCATCTCCACTTCACCCGGCACCTGACCGAAAATCACCAGCGCCTGGACTTCCTTGCCTTTGCTTTGCAGGTCGATGGTGTGGTCGTAAAAGCCCACCACGCCTTGTACCGCGCCCGCGAGCAATTCGTTTTCCGCGTCGACGCCGGCCGGTTGCGAGAGGATTTCGACGTCGAGCCCTTCGTCCTTGAAGTAGCCGAGTTGCTCCGTGAGCTTGGCGGGCAGATAGATGATTTTGGTGGCGCCGCCGACCATGATCGTGAGCTTTTCGGCGTGGGCCGCGGCCGAGGCGGCGGCGAGGGTGAATGCAACACCTGACACGGCGGCAATCTGGCGCAAGGTACGCATGAAGCAGTCTCCTTAGGTTTAGTCGCCGCTGGGTGATGCGTGCGGCGCTTTCTGGGTGAATGACGGCGATTATAGAAATTTGAAACCTTCTGGTAGCTTTCGGGGTTGGGGGCAAATCATGGGTGTTAACCCGCAACTTAGCCGCAACCCCGCCGCAACTTCGCCGCGACCCCGCCCAAAACTCGACAGCGTATGGCGCAAACCACAGGGGAAGCGCGCAAAGCCCTTGTTTTACGGCACAATCGACGGCCTGACTTTTGCCGTTCCCGCCATGAAGCTGCTGCTCATCGAAGACAACCCCACACTGGCGCACTGGCTCGCGAAGATGCTGGAGCAGGAGTCGTTCGCGCTCGACGCCGTGCAGGACGGCGACGCGGCCGACCAGTTGCTGCGCACCAACCACTACGACGTGATCCTGCTCGACCTGAATCTGCCCAAGCTGTCGGGCAAGAACGTGCTGCGCCGTCTGCGCCAGCGCGGCGACGCGACGCCGGTGCTGATTCTCACGGCGAGCGGCTCGATCGACGAAAAGGTCGAACTGCTCGGGGCCGGCGCGGACGATTATCTGGTCAAGCCGTTCGAAGTGCGTGAGCTGATTGCACGGATCAAGGTGGCGATCCGCCGGCAGTCGCCCTCGAAGGCGAGCGAAGTGGTGTGCGGCGATCTGGCGTTCGACATCGATACGCGGCAGTTCACGCTGAAGGGGACACCGCTGAACGTCACGCCGCGCGAACGCTCCGTGCTCGAAGCGCTGATCCTGCGACTGGGTAAAACCGTCACCAAGCCGGCGCTGGTCGACGCGATCTTCACGCTTGCGGACGAGCCTAGCGAAGACGCTGTCGAAATCTACATCTCGCGTCTGCGCAAGAAACTCGACGGCAGCTCGGCGGCGATCGTCACGCTGCGCGGCCTCGGCTATCTACTGCGCAAGAAAGAAGATGACCAATAGCCTGCGCATGCGCCTGTTGTGGTGGCTGCTGGTGCCGCTCGCGTTGTATGTATTCGTGACCGGCAAGGCCGAATACGATAACGCGCGGCGCACGGCGGATCTGGTGCAGGACAATCAACTGATCTCGTCGGCGCGGATGATCGCCGGCGAAGTGGAATGGGTGGACGGTTTCCTGCGCGTGGATGTGCCGCCCGCCGCGCTCGAAGTATTCGTGTCGCCTTACCGCGACCAGGTGTTCTATAGCGTGAGCGTCGACGACCGCCGGCTCCTCGCGGGCACGCCTGAGTTTCCCACGCGTCCGGCGCAGACCGCGGATACGCCCGATCACTACGACACGCATTTGCAGGGCCATGCCGTGCGCGCGGTCGGCCTTGTGCGTCTGATGTACGACAACGGCGCGACTCATCGCGTGCTCGTGACGGTCGGGAAAACCGTGCGCTCGCGCGATGCCATGGCCGAGCAGTTGTGGCAGCCGCAACTTGTGCGGCAGATCGAGATGATCGTGCTGGCGGTCGCACTGGTGTGCATCGGCCTGACTTTCGAATTACGGCCGCTGATGAAAGTTAAAGAGGATGTGGCCGACCGCGATCCAATGCAACTCGCGCCCATTCGTGTCGAGAGGCTGCATACCGAGTTGCGGCCAATCGTCGAAGCTATCAATCAGTGCATTGCGCGGCTGGGCGTTCAGGTGGCTGCGCAGCGCCGCTTTATCGCCGACGCTGCGCATCAGTTGCGCACGCCGCTTACTTTGCTCGGCACGCAGTTGCAGTTCGCGCGTCAACAGGAGGGCTTGAATCCCGCTCTCGATGAAGCACTGGCCGCCATGCATCGCAGTAATCGTTCGATGGTCGGGCTCACGAACAAGCTACTGTTGCTCGCGCAAGCCGAGGCGGCAGACAACACGCAACTGGCGGTGGAAACGGTGGACCTGGTCCCGCTAGCCATGGAAGTTGTGGAGGATCTCGCCCTGCTCGCGCAGGCGCGGGACATCGATCTGGGCGCCGAACTGAACGGGACCGCGCCGGTAGCCGGGCACCGCGGGCTGCTTCAGGCGTTGATAGCGAACCTCGCTGAGAATGCGATTCGCTATACCGGAAGTGGCGGTCACGTGACCGTGGGCGTGGATGCCAAAGCCGATACCGTCACCGTACGCGTATTGGATGATGGCCCCGGCATTCCGGCCGAGTCGCGCAGCCGCGTTTTCGAGCCGTTTTTCCGTGCGTCCGCGGATACGGAGGGCACTGGACTCGGCCTTGCCATTGTGCGTGAAATCGCAGATGCCCATCACGGCGCAATCACGCTGAAGCCGGGCGAGGGCGGCAAAGGCGTGCATATCAGCGTTTCGTTTCCACGCGCGGCGGCAGAGCAGCCTCAGGCGGTTTAAAGCCTCGGTAAAGCGGCGTCGCGTGTACGGTTGCAGAGGATCTAATGACTGACGGTGATGCGGATCAGTGCGCCCTGCAAACACGACCGTCAACGCAGAAGCTCGCCTCCGATTTGCTACGGCATGCGAAGCAAATCAAATAGCTGATCAGCAATTCGAAAGCTCTGTGCAACATACTGGAAGCAGCTCATTCACCTGGTCGAGCACGCCCGTCTTCTTCCAGGTCATATATCGAAGATAACAAGTCTGCTGCGGCGGAAAAGTGGCCGGAAGCCTGTGCCATTTCTCTTTTCTTTGCTGCAACCAGAGTATCGCGTTGAGAATTTCCCGATCGCTGCGGCGAGGCCGACCGCGGGTAGATCGAAGGTCGGGAAAGAGACTCTGGACGCGCGCCCAGTCGTCGTCGGAAAGAGGGATTTGTAGCATGGCTGCCCCGGAACACTGTGTGAGGAATGCGCAGTCGTTTTCCGCTGCATCTGTGGCGATACTAGTAAATCTTTTCTTATCGGTCAAATTGTCTTGTTGCGACGCGTCGCGGTAGATTGTTCCGGATTTTCTCGCTTGATGTGCTTGACTTCTTTGATGGGCTGGACTTGGCGAGCTTCGTCGGTATTCGTATTTGTTCCGCGCGCTCGCGACGATGTGCGGTGCAACGTAACGTAAAGCGGGACGCTACGTAACGTGTGGTATCGCGCAAACGTTTGGCGAAGCAAATCATGCTTCGCCAAGGTTGCTCCTTGTGCTGTGCAATGCGATGCCCGGTGGGGGTTTCCGGCAATCTGGCGAGCTCTAAGCGGTAGTGGTCGCGCCTATTGGCACGACATGTGCATATGTCGGCGGGACAAAAAACAAATTCGCCATGCACACGCTCGACTATGCAAAACCTGAATTGCTTGCGCTCCCGCCCACGAAGCGTGCGGCGCATGCCGCGCGTATCGCGCGTATCGCGCGTATCGCGCGTATCGCGCCAAACGACCCGGATGATGCCGGTGATGTTCCCGTGGGACTGAGCGAATTCGAAAGCCGTGTCCTGGAGGGGTTGAGCGCGGGTGAATTTCACCTTGTGTTTCAAGGTGCATATCGTGCGGCGAGCGGAACTCTGGCGCGTCTGGAAGCGCAGGTTCGTTGGACGCATCCTGATTATGGCGTGCTGCTTCCGGGCAGTTTCGTGATGCCGATCGAGCATCCGCAGGTCGCGTTGGAAATGGCGTTGTTTATTGTGGACGGTGTATGCCGCGAACTGCGCGGTTGTCTTGAAGCGAAGCTGCCCTTGCAGCAGGTAGCGATCGCGATGCCGGTTCATGTGGCGCTGCATGAGTCGCTCGCGGGCGAAATTGCGCGTGTGGCCG
>NZ_JARESX010000128.1:0-11351 GCF_046026435.1 Paraburkholderia sp. RL17-381-BIF-C
CTGAAATCTATCGCCGGCATCCTGCTCCTGCCAGCAGTGGCTGCGGCATTCGCCTACGGGTATGCCGCCAGAAGCGTTCGTCTTCGCTGGCGAGCAGTCAGACGTGCTCTCAGACTGGACTGGATAGCCGTCCACCACGGGCCGCTTGAGATCCGCACACCGCCCTCATGGGGGGAAATCGAGCCTGGTCCAGAGGGCACGCTGATCCTGCACAACCGCCCATCGAGGATGAGGGTCGACGGTGACGCTGTCTGGTACGGATCAGCCATGGAACTCAGGATACGACCAGGCAGCGAGGCACGGCCAGATCTGGCCCGTGCGACGCGCTGCTGGTCGCGCCAGCTTGGTTCGCCGCGGGCGTCATTGACAGCGGATCTACATGTCGCCTTCGGTGTTACGCCTGCAAGAGTGAAAGAAGCCCGACGCGTGCTGTCCTCGATGCGTCTGAATGGAGATCCCGGTCTGATAGTCTGGCCGGAGCAACAGCCTGCCACAACAAGTGTCGCGTTGCGGCGAGTTTTACCACCGCACAGCTCGAACATCGCGCGCGATTTTGAGAGCTTCTAGGCGGATGAGGTCGTACGCGCAAGGCAGTCGTTAGCAAAAAAACATTGTCGATTTTTTCGGCTTTAGAACCAGGAACAGGAGAGTATTTCATGGAGGAAGTCTGGCGCCTCTCGGCAACTGAACTGGCCGACCTCATCAGATCGAAAAAAATCTCCGCGAAAGAGGCGGCACAGGCGGCACTTGCCCGACTCGATGCAGTCAATCCGAAAATCAATGCGGTGGTTGATTACAGACCTGATGACGTGCTCTCACAGGCGGCAAAAATAGATGCAGCGATCGCACGCGGCGATGAACTGGGACTGTTGGCGGGAGTTCCTGTCACGATCAAGATCGGCGCGGATCAGGCGGGCTTCGCCACCACGGATGGCATGAAGTTGCTGCGCGACCACATAGCAACGGTCGATAACCCGGCAGTCGCCAATCTACGCAAGGCTGGCGCAATCTTACTGGGCCGAACAAACTGCCCTACCGTCTCTTATCGCTGGTTCTCTTCGAACTTACTTCACGGCGACACCAAGAATCCTCGCGACCCTAGTATCACTCCTGGAGGTTCGTCCAGCGGTGCGGGTGCGGCGGTCGCAGCTGGAATCGGGCACATTGCTCACGGAAGCGATATCGCAGGTTCAATCCGCTATCCAGCATATGCCTGCGGAGTACATGGGTTGCGGCCCAGTCTAGGCCGTGTCCCCCACTTCAACCCGAGCTTTGGAGGGCGTTCGATCGGCGGCCAGATTGGCGCCGTATCTGGTCCCTTGGCACGCACCATAAACGATCTGCGAATCGCGCTGGCGGCGATGTCTGCACCCGACGCTCACGATCCTTGGTACGCACCAGTTCCACTCAATGGGCCACTCCGACCGAAACGAGTTGCGATGTGCTTAAATCCAGATGGCCTCGACCCAGTGCCCGAAGTAATTGCAGCGGTGGCAGAGGCTGGCAAGCGATTGCAAAGCGCTGGGTGGGTTGTTGAACAGATCGACGACACGCCGCCCATGCGAGAGGCCGCCGAAATCCTGACCAAGTTATGGCTTGGAGACGGCTACGAGGCCCAACTCGAAATAGCCGAACGCGAAGGCGATCCAGGCGCGCTTGCCTGCTTGCGCGGCATGCGCGACCGAGTATATCCATTCGATCTCTCCGCGGGATTGGCCAGACGGGATATGTTGGCACGCGAATGGTTTGCCTTTCTAGATAAGTATCCAGTGCTGTTGATGCCCGTGTCAGGTGAATTACCGTTCCCAGATAATCTCGACCTCAAAGATGACGCGTCGTTCGAGCGCGTGTGGCACGCCCAGATGCCGCAAGTAGGTCTTCCTCTGATTGGCGTGCCCGCACTATCAGTTTCGACTGGGCTAATCGGACGAATCCCAGTAGGTGTTCAACTTGTGGCGGCCCGCTTCCGAGAAGATTTGTGTCTTGCAGCGGGCGAGGCAATCGAAGCGGGAGAAAGACCACTTGCGATGCAATGATCCAAATCACTTGCATCTGGCAGTCGAAGCCTCGAAGTTGTTGGCAGTTGAAAAAGAGTGAGGAAAGGTATCGTGCAGTCATTGGCTGCACTGCATAAGGCGGCAAGTGACTGCACCTCCCGATTCAAATTTGTGATGATGATGGCAAATTCGCTCCGGGACATCCAAGAGACACGACAGCCAGAGAAATAGTAAGACGTTTCACTGCATTGTTACGGAACTGTTGTAGCTTTCTAACGAAAATTCCGAACGGTGGGTGCGCTGGTTAGCTTTTGGTCGCTGGGCGCAACGTCAACTTTTGAAAGTCTTGTCCTAAATGTCGGTCATGCCAGCGGTCTACGGATTGGTAATCAACCGGCCTCTTCCTCTCCCGCACCACTCCTTCAGCAAAATTAGTCACTAAGAAAGAACGTCCAACTCAAAGGCTCCTTCTAGTCATGTCCTCTTCAATGCCCCCCTATCGTGGCGCCCTGTTCATGGTGTGTTCGACCGGATCTTATATCGTCAGCGACACATTTATGAAACTGGCAACTGCTGGCCTTCCGCCATATGAAGTGCTGCTGCTGCGCGGCGTATCTGCCACGATATGCGGTATTTTTCTACTAAGTTTCCTCGGGCAATGGCGTATCGTGCCAAAGATCTTCGACCGATGGGTGTCAATACGAAACCTGATCGAGCTGGCCTCCGTTGTTTGCTACATCCTGGCGCTGGCCAAAATGCCTATTGCGAATGTTGCCGCGCTTACACAGATCACTCCTCTGATAGTGCTAGTCGGGGCAGCAATTTTTTTCCGAGAACGTCTCAGCAGTACGTCGATCACCCTGATAATTGTCGGATTCGCTGGTGCAATCATGGTTGCACAGCCTACAAAAGAAGGTCTTTCTCTCTTTGCAGTGCTGGCACTAGGAAATGCAATTTTTGGAGCAATACGCGATCTTGTGGGTCGTCGGGTCCCAGCAACAGTTCCAGGCATTTTGGTGGCATTCGGTGCATCTGTATTGGTCCTGATTGGAGCCATCGCAATACATTTCACCCTTGAAGAAACGATAGTACCCAACGCAAGGCATGTTCTGCTGCTTACGGGTTCCGGCTTATTTCTGTTCGCGGGTCACTACTTACTCTTCACCGCCTATCGTCTCGGGCCGACAGCGATCGTCGCGCCATACTACTATTTTTTTAGTGTCTGGGCCTTGATCGCGGGCGTTCTGGTCTTTAACACGTTGCCGAATCTCATGGCTATCACAGGTATTGTACTCGTGATCGCCAGCGGTGTAGCTATCGTCTTATTTGACCGATCTCGAATGCGGCCGGCTCCTGTTGCAGGACTCATGTAAGAGCAGAAACGTTCACCTTGCATCTTTCCTATGCTTTGATCAAACCAGCACACGTTAAAGGATGTTTGTCTCTCGTTGTATTTATCCATTTATCAAATGACAACCCTCATCGGAGCAATCGCGCGTCGAGATAAGTGATCGAAACATCTCCAGCAATGGGACCAGCCTAACCACTTGCATGCATCACACGATGTCCCTGAACCACGTACAACTTCAGTGAAATTCAGCACATGGTCGATGTTCCACAGCTTATCAACAATCACTCGTTCGACACTCTCGTGTGCATGAAAAGAGAATGGCGACGTGACGAGCTCGCTCTTCGTCGCTGAAGGCCGAGGAACTCATCAAGCAGAAAATCTGGGAATCTATAGGTCAGATCAACATCAATTAAGTCGTACTCTCACGATCGGACAGAAAAACGAATCCTCAATTCTTGCTCTTTACTTTGAATTTCTAACTATTTTTCATGTGATAGAAATTGCAAGATCGCCCACTCTTCGCTTGCGAAATGCCGTGATGAGCACTATCATTTACTAACCGCCAGCAATGAAATCACTGGCAGTTCAGCGGCACACAAAAGACATCCTAGTCACCTGGGACAAAAATTTCTTGCTGGATTCGAGCAGCGGCGGCGACCATTTGTACGCGTCTCAACTGAGTGTTGCCATTCTTTAGCACAAGCAGTTTAGAGCGGGCGGCGGTTGTCGATGCCGCACTGTCCTGTGGACTCCCACCGTTGGTCCAGCGACTGTTTCAACGACGCGGGCGGAGACCGCCCGCTTCCTTTCATTCACATTTTCAACCTGATATGAACATCTCAAAGTTGGCTCACTATTCGATACGTACGACCGATCTTCCAGCCTCCCTGAAGTTCTATACTGAGGTGATCGGATTGAGAAACGGATGGCGGCCACCATTCAAGTTTCCAGGACATTGGCTCTATCTCGACGAGAAGGACGGCATAGAGGGAGATCAAGGTTCAGTCCATTTGATTGGAGTCGACCCAGTCGACCCATCTGGTCTTATCGAGGCCATGGGCGATAAAGATATTGAGTCCCTTCATGGAAGCGGCGCCGTCGATCACGTCGCCTTCTTTGCCGTGAATCGGGATGAGGTGCGTGAAAACTTGACCCGGCTTGGCGTTCCGTATCGCGAACGGACCGTCCCCACCCTTAAAGTGCATCAGATTTTCCTGGAAGATCCTTCTGGCCTCGTGGTCGAATTGAACATCCCGTTTCTAAACGATGACGAAGGTGCTGACGCCTAGTTCGCCGCAGATGCAGCACAACAAAGGTAAAGCATGAAATTATGAACACCATCATTGTTGGTGGTAATGCGCCTTCAGTTTTCGAAACTTTACCGGATCATCAGGTCGTCGCGTGGGCGTGTTCTGAATTTCATCGCAGAACCGGCCACGCAGCTTTCGAATTCTCGCCGACGACAGCAACAGTCTGACCAACGCTTTCATATGTTGACCTTGTGACTACAAGCGCACATCTAGGGATGGTGTGGAACAGCTTCATCTGTCAGAGCGTATTCTTCCAGCCCAACACATTCGCTGTGCTGACAGATACATTTTATCCGTGCGTCAGCCTGAAGACTTCGGCCTTCAGGCCAAGGATGAAAGGCCTCTGTGAGCAGAGCAACCGGAATTATTCAGTTTTTCAAAGCAGAACCATGACGTGCCTATACGGAGAGACAACCGTACTAGCACATGCAGCACACTACTCGCGTTCTTCGCCTCCGACTGAAAGATAAACACGCAGCCATGCTGCGGCAGCAGGCGCGCGCGGTTAACTTCCCGTGGAACTACTGTATCGAGCTATCGATAAAAATATTGGAGCGCGAACGACGGTTCATGAGCGGCTACGATTTTCATCCGTTCACCAAGGGCTCGGGCAAAGCGGGCCTTGACCTGCATTCCACAAGCATCCAGGCGGTCGCTGAGGAGATTACGCGGGCATGTCGCTCGATAAGGTCGATGAAGCGTATTCAACCCAGACCTGTAGCTGCTGTAACAGGCGCACAGGCCCGAAGGGTCCGGTAGGACTTGGAATAAGGGAATGGCCCTGCCCGGAGTCTAGCGCGTATCACCATTGCGACGTCAACTTGGCGGATAACATTCTCGCGGCGGGACGTCGCCGTCTGGCAGCAGCAATCCCCGTCCTTCGCGCGCTCTGCGCGGCAGCCGTAGGCTGAGGTCGGAGAGGACGTCAACGTAAAGTCGATACGCATGCTACCTCGCCGGCCTCAGTCTAGATAACTGCGGCATACCACGCACGCCCTACGAAGAAGCATCAAAACAGCTAGGAAATTGATTTGCGCACAGTATTTCGGTTCGGTGGGATCTCTATGCCAAGATGCGCCCGCAACGTCGACCCCTCGTATTCACGTCGAAACAGTCCCCGCGCTTGCAAAAGTGGGATAACGGTCTGAGTGAACAACGCCAACTGTCCTGGCATTGTTTCATGCAGGATAAAGCCATCGACTGCTCCAGAATTGACCCACTTTTCGATATTATCTGCAACGTGATTCGGCGATCCCAGGAAATCGCTACTCTCGGAGGCATATCTTAGTGCAACCTGCCTAAGCGTTAATCCTTCGCGTTTCGCCGCGGCTGAAATCCTGAGCACGCGCCCTTGCCCGCTGTTCTTTGTGGCATCGACCACGTCGGGGAATGGAGCATCGAGTTCATACTGCGTAAAATCGTGATCACCAAAGTACAACCCCAGCATAGATAACGCACTACTGATCGGCGTCAACTCCGCCCTTTGCATCCGCAATCTTTCTGCTTCGTCTTCTGTCGAGCCGATGATTGGACCCATCTGTGGCAAAACGAAAATCTCATCAGGATCACGATTAAAACTTTTAGCGCGATTTCGGACATCACTCCTGAATGCAATGGCCTCTTCCAATGTGGAGGGTGCCGCAAAGATGCCAGTAGCATAACGTGCAGCAAAATTGCGTCCTGTTTCGGACAAGCCCGCCTGGAAGATAACCGGTTGACCTTGACGAGATCGGGCAATGTTAAGCGGTCCTTTGACTTTGAAGAATTCACCAACATGGTTAAGAGTGTTCAGTTTTTCTGGGTCAAAAAACTTACCGGCGCTTTTGTCATAGACAAACGCGTCATCTTCCCAACTGTCCCAAAGCCCTTGAACAACCCACAGATGCTCTTCGGCAACGCGGTAACGAACACTATGCTCCAAGTGTTCTGACTTCCCGAAGTTATCTGCAGTTCCCTCCAACCACGACGTCACAATATTCCATCCCGCGCGCCCTTCGCTGATGTGATCCAGCGACGCAAATTGTCGTGCAACGTTGAACGGTTCACTATATGTCGTAGTGACAGTGCCAACCAAGCCGATGTGAGATGTCACGCCAGCGAGTGCGGAGAGTATTGTTAAAGGCTCGAAGCGATTCAGGTAATGCGGACTGGAGTGTTTATCGACAGATAGACTGTCTGCAACGAAAATGAAATCTAGCTTTCCTGCCTCGGCGATTTTTGCCCGGTCACGATAGTATTGAATGTTCGTGCTTGCGTTGGGGGTGGCGTCAGGATGTCGCCAGTCTGACCATGTGCGCCCAGCACCCTCTATATGAAAACCGAGCTTGATTTGCTTTTTTTGATTCATAGTTTAGACCGAAATTTATTGATTTACGCTACCAATTAAGATCTCTTGATCACCGGTTGCAACGTATCAGGATTTTTCAAAACTTTGTCAAAGGTTAAATCCCAGATCGGAAGTGTGTTTGCTCTCGATTTCAGCTCGCCTGCTTTGGTGAAGGTATCTGCCACTTCCTGTAAAGCCGATTGAGCGTCTGGTGTAATGGGTAGAATTTCCAACGGTCCGCTGGCATTTTCCACGAGCCTCAATATGACGTCATATTTAACGCCTGAGATGTCAGACCATAACTTCGCATATTCCCGCGGATTGGCATTCGCCCACGCGTAACCATGCCTTACTCGAATGAGATAATCTGCGAGCGCTTCACGGCGAAGCGGGTCGGCGATGGCGAGAGGATTTGCAATAGTCATTTGGAATCCGCTCTCATACCCCTTCCCATAGGAGAGAACCTTCGCACCATACGTCATGACATTGAACGGAATCGCGTGACCATACATTACCCAGGCATCGACATATCCACTGAGAAATGCTGCCTGCCCATCTGCCGGAGAGAGCGGAACCGGTTTGACGTCAGACCAAGATAAATTATTTTTCTCGAGAACCTTCAATAAAATATAGTGACTGCTCACTGCACGAACGTAGCACACACGCTTCCCACGCAGATCCGAAATTGTCTTTATCGGCGATCCACTCGGAATCAGAATAGCCTGCGCATTATCATCAAGGCGGCCACTTGAAATAAGCTTAACTTGCGCTCCAGATGCGGACGCAAAAGCCGCCGCTGGTTCACTCGCAAGACCAACGTCTAGAGCATCCGCGTTCATTGCTTCGACGGCTGAGGCCGTAGTGAGAAATTCCGCATATTTAATTTTGTACGGAAAATTACCTACTCCAGCTCGCTCCCACAGATCGCTTAGATTTGCAGGGAAAAATCGGTTTCTCGCCACACGAAGCTCTACGCGAGACAGATCTTTGGCAACGGCTCCTAAACATGCTAAAGGTCTAGTTCCAAGCAACAAACCAGCGCTCCCTGCAGCGCTCATAGCTAAAATATTTCTTCTGTTTATCTTAGTAGTACTGAAATTCATTTTAGATCTCAAAATATATTCTGTCGATATATTCGATTTGTATTATCTAATTCGGTCTATTTTTCGATAGATAAGTAAACGTTCTCGTTCAGAATGGACATCCGGATTCGAGACATCGACCGACACGGGAAAATACAGCTCTCACCTTAGATTCTCAGTGGAATTGGTCGATGAGGCTTGCATTATTTAAGCCGTCAGCTCTTCAGCGCAGACAGAGACTGCCACCTAGTAGGTTATTTGTTCGGCTGCGGCGTCATGCGCAGATACGGACGCAACGCCTTGTAACCCTTCGGGAACTTCTGATTGATCAGCTCCTCGTCCTTCAGCGACGGCACGATCACCACGTCATCGCCTTGCTTCCAGTTGCCAGGCGTCGCAACCGAATAGTTGTCGGTGAGTTGCAGCGAGTCGATCACGCGCAGCACTTCGTCGAAGTTGCGGCCCGTGCTAGCCGGATACGTAATGGTCAGACGCACCTTCTTTTTGGGATCGATCACGAACAGCGAGCGGACGGTCAGCGTCTCGTTCGCGTTCGCGTTCGGGTGAATCATGTCGTACAGTTCGGCCACCTTTCGCTCGCTGTCAGCAAGAATCGGAAAGCCAACGTTCGCAGCTTGCGTCTCGTTGATATCTTTGATCCATTCCTTGTGCGACTCCGCGCTGTCGACCGACAGCGCGATCGTCTTCACATCGCGCTTATCAAACTCGCCGGCCAGCTTCACGGTCAGGCCGAGTCCGGTGGTGCAAACCGGTGTGAAGTCGGCGGGGTGCGAGAACAGTACACCCCAGCTGTCGCCAAGCCATTCATGAAATCTGATATGACCGACGCTGGACTCCTGCTCGAAATCTGGCGCGATATCGCCAAGACGTAGACTCATTGTTCATCTCCTTAAAGGTAACCGGACTTCATCCGCGGGCTCTGACCCGTAACCACAAAGCATACGACAACGAAACTACATTCCGAACCAATAACGCGTCACTACTTTATTCGTCCTAGTGCTTTCACAGATAAAAATGAATCGATTTCCTTGGCTGACACGCCTTGTTTCTGGATCCAATGAGATCTACCTACGACTACGAAAAAAACGGCCAAATCAATGGCCGTTGAGAAAATATTTAAGATTTCCATACAATCCCACGGGTAGATATAAACACGAACATTGCCGATATCTACGTGTATAGCCACGACTAGCGGGAGTACGACAATCAATCTGCAGTTTTTTCGGCCCGTCATTGATCTCTACATCGAGCCCTCTATCAATCGCGCCAACCCGCGAGTTTCCTCAACTACGCCTTAATAGCTGTTATCCATCGATATCGTTTTCGTTCAGCAACATTTGTGTCAAGCCCATACCCGAACGAATCATTGGCCAGACACGCTCACCTGAATCAATCAACACTTCCAGAAAGACGGTTCGATCCCGTGTTTCCAAAAACGTGTGGAGCGCCTCATCGAGTGAGTCCCTTGAGTCCACCCGGAGCCCCACGTGCCCATAAGCTTCTGCCAGTTTTACAAAATTTGGAAGAGATTCCATATATGAGTGAGCGTAGCGTCCCCGGTGATCTACGTGTTGCTGCTGCCTGACCATTCCGAGACTTTGGTTATTGAGACAAAGCACCTTCACGTTGATTCCATACTGCATGCAAGTCGACAACTCCTGAATACACATCTGGATCGAACCATCGCCAGTGACGACAATGACGTCCGATTCAGGCTTTCCCAATTTAGCGCCAATCCCGTACGGAAGTCCTACACCCATCGTCCCGAGACCGCCGGAATTAATCCAGCGACGTGGCTTTCCGAATTTATAATACTGCGCAACCCACATCTGGTGCTGGCCGACGTCCGAGCAAATGATCGTATCGTCATCGACAAGCTGACGAAGGCTCTCAAGGACAAACTGCGGACGCAATTTCTCACCAACATTGTCGTAGGCGAGGCATTCGCGTGCCCGCCACGCATTGATCTCACTCCACCAGTGTGAAAGATTCTGTCGGGTTGAAATGCGCTTGAGTTTAGATATCAGCTGCGAAATTACATTACGCAAATCCCCGACTATAGGAAGGTCAACCTTCACGCGCTTGGAGATCGAAGATGAATCGATATCAATGTGAATGATCGTGCGATTTTTACTGGAGAAATCAGAAGGATTTCCAATAACGCGATCGTCAAAGCGAGTGCCTAGTGCAAGCAAGACATCGCAGTTATGCATTGCCATGTTAGCTTCGAACGTCCCGTGCATTCCAGGCATGCCCAAGTAATGCTGGTCTGTTCCAGGAAAGGCTCCGAGTCCCATTAGGGTCGTTGTAATTGGAAAACCGAGAAGGTCGACGAGTTCCTTTAACGACTCAGCAGCATCGGCAAGTACTACGCCACCCCCAACGTAGATGTAGGGCCGCTTCGCTCGTGCAAGCGCATCAGCGGCCTTCTGGATCTGCCCGTCATGACCTTGCTTTGGAGGCGAATAAGATCGAATTTGCACCGATTTCGGGTATTCGAAAGGTGCGCGTTTCACAAGAACGTCCTTTGGAACGTCCACCAGGACAGGGCCGGGACGTCCCGATTTTGCCAGATGAAACGCTTTCTTGAGGACATTCGGCAGTTCCGACACCTCGCGCACCATGAAATTGTGCTTGGTGATAGGCCGCGTAATGCCGACCGCATCACACTCCTGAAAAGCGTCTTCACCGATGACACTGGTCGGAACATTGGCCGCAATGATAACCAACGGAATAGAATCGAAGTGGGCTGTGGCGATACCTGTAACGGCATTGGTGACACCCGGTCCGGACGTTACAAGTGCCACGCCCACCTGGCCAGTGACTCTTGCAAAACCATCGGCCGCGTGCAGAGCCCCCTGCTCGTGTCGCACTAGAATATGCTTCACGCGATCCTGCTTGATCAAGGCATCATAGATTGGGAGCGCAGCTCCACCAGGATATCCCCAAATGTACTGGACTGCCTCTGCGCGCAGCGCAGCAACAATCATCTCTGCACCGAGAAGATCGACATCGCTAACGGCAACGTTCTCGATGGTCTCCAACTCTTCTAAATTGTGGTTCATTGCAACGTCCTAATATTTCTTTTCTTGCTAGTGAGCCGCCTTCCGTGTTGGCGGCAGATCGGTACAGACGCCTTCGTACAACTCGGCGGCCATACCGATCGATTCGCCGAGCGTCGGATGCGGGTGGATCGTTTTACCGATATCCGTTGCATCTGCGCCCATTTCGATTGCCAGGCAGACTTCGCTGATCAGGTCGCCC
>NZ_JARESX010000129.1:0-10832 GCF_046026435.1 Paraburkholderia sp. RL17-381-BIF-C
TTTTTCCTGGAGAAAAAGCTTGCATTTTTTCGAGGAAAAACTACCTTCGGTAAACAAAACCGTTCTACGCTCGGCACCGGAGGAGACCCATGCCGGCTACTCGTACGATGATTGCGCGTCGTGCCGGCGTAAGCGTCGCCACGGTCGATCGCGTCTTACGCGACGATCATGCCGTGCGACCGGAAACCGCCGAGCGTGTCCATCTGGCGCTCGCCAATCTACGCGACGAGCGGGCAAGCCGCGGCCGTCCAGCAAAAGTCGGTTCATTCCGCGTTGCGTTCGCACTGCCACAAGTCAACTCGCGCTTTCTGGATCACGTCGAACGCAACATTGCGCTGTCCGCCAGTTTCTTTCGCGAACACCGAATCACCCCTTCGTTCTATCGCTGTGACTTCTCCACCCAGCGCGACACCGCCGCATTCGCCGCCCAGGTGGTCGACTACGACGCACTGGTTCTCGCACCGCTCGACTATCCGTGGGTGGAGCGTTTCATCGAAGAGATGAGCGAGGCCGACGTGCCGGTCGTCACGGTGTTCTCCGATTTACCTGCAAGCCGCCGCGCCGCGTATGTCGGTGTCGACAACCGGATTGCCGGTCGCACCGCAGGACTGCTGATGGGCCGCTTTCTGGGCACGCGGCTCGGCACGGTCGCCGTGCTGTCGGGATCGTCCCGCCTGCATGATCAGGTGGAGCGGCGCACCGGATTCTCGCAGGTGCTGGAAGAGGATTTCCGCAACCTGCGCTGGGTTGCCGAGCCGGATTTCGCGGAAGACGACGACGGTGCCGGTCTTGCCGTGCAGGGTTTGCGCGCGCGCCATGCTGATCTCGTCGGCGTCTACGTGACCGGCGGCGGCATCTCCGGCATCGCAGCGGCATTGCAGGAGTCCGGCGACAAGGCCCGCCTGGTCCTGATCGGCCACGAATGCACCGCGGAAACTCGCACTCAACTATCCGAACGCGCGATCGACGTGATCCTGGATCAGGACGTCCGCGGCATCGTTCATTGGGCGGGGCTCGCCGCCATTAACTTTCTAAACGACGTTCGGGGAGTGCTTGCCATCCCCACGCCGGAAACCCGGATTTATCTTCGTGAGAATGCGCATGCCTGACGCTCGCGACACGCGGACCGACTTCTGATCCGCCAGAGCCGAAATACGGCGCCCGGCGCATGGGCGCTGAATGTCATCAGGTTGGAGACCCGAGAAAGACAAGGAGAAGAGACATGTTACGTCTAACGTCAGCGAGGGTAGTGGCGGCAACCCTCATATCGCTGGGGCTCGGCATTGCAACGGGCGCGCACGCACAGGGCAAGCAATTGACACTCTGCTGGGCGGCCTGGGATCCCGCCAATGCACTGGTCGAACTGTCGAAAGATTTCACGGCCAAGACCGGCATCAAGATGAAGTTCGAGTTCGTGCCGTGGACCAGCTATGCCGACCGCTTCATCAATGAACTCAATTCGCACGGCAAGCTGTGCGATCTGATCATTGGGGACAGTCAGTGGATTGGCGGCGCGGCGGTCAATGGGCATTACGTGAAGCTCAACGACTTCTTCACCAAGAACAAGATTTCGATGGACGACTTCGTGCCGGCCACGGTGGTGGGATATTCCGAGTGGCCAAAGAATACGCCGAACTACTGGGCCTTGCCTGCGATGGCTGACGCGGTCGGATGGACCTACCGTAAAGACTGGTTCGCGCGCCCGGAGCTGCGCGCGGAATTCAAGCAGAAATACAACCGTGAACTCGCGCCGCCCACGACGCTTGATGAACTCAAGCAGACCGCGGAGTTCTTTCAGGGGCGCAAGATCGACGGCAAGACGGTCTACGGCGTGTATATCTTCACCGAGCGTGGATCCGAGGGGATCACGATGGGCGTGACCAACGCCTTGTACAACTTCGGCTTTGAGTATCAGGATCCGAAGAAGCCCTATCACCTCGACGGTTTCGTGAACTCGCCGGGCGCGGTGAAAGGGCTCGAATACTACAAGGCGCTCTATAAGTGTTGCACGGCTCCGGGCATGACCAACGCCTACATGCAGGAAGGACTCGACGCGTTCAAATCGGGCCAGGTGGCGATGCAGATGAACTGGTTCGCATTCTTTCCAGGGCTTTACAAAGACCCGAACGTCGGCGGCGACAAGATCGGCTTCTTCGTGAATCCACGTGAGGTGAAGCAATACACGCAACTGGGCGGGCAGGGCATCTCAGTCGTCTCGTACTCGGACCATAAGGAAGACGCGCTCGAATACATCAAGTGGTTTGCGCAACCGGACGTACAGAAGAAATGGTGGCAACTCGGCGGCTATTCGGCGGCTAAATCAGTGGTCGATGCGCCGGACTTTCCGAAGAGCGCGCCGTTCGCACCCGCGTTCCTGAAATCAATGGCGATCGTCAAAGACTTCTGGGCGGAGCCCGCTTATGCCGAACTGTTGCTCGACATGCAAAAACGCGTGCACGACTACGTCGTGGCCGACAAGGGCACAGCTAAAGAGGCGTTGGATCTGCTGGTGAAAGACTGGAACAAGGTCTTTAAGGAAGAGGGAAAGTAATAGCGTTTAGCTGGACTTGACTGGACCGGTCAGGGCTGAGCAGCCTGTCTCCGGTCCGCTTAAAGGAGTCAGGCATGTTCGCAGACAAGCCTTTTTCTTCCACGCGTCTCGAAGCGGGTGCGCCAATGCGCATTTCGAAACGGCTGAGCGGGCTGTCGGATCGGGCGATCGCGTGGATCTTCATTCTTCCGACCGTTCTGCTGCTGCTTGCGATCAATATCTTCCCTTTGCTCTGGGCGCTTCGACTGTCGTTCACCAACTTCAAGTCGAACATGCCGAGCGTACCGGCGCGTTTTGTCGGTATCGGAAATTACATCGACATCCTGAACGACGAAGATATCTGGTACGCGATGCAGGTGACCGCGCGTTTCGTGTTCTGGTCGGTCGGGCTGGAGGTATTGCTGGGTTTCGGTCTTGCCCTGCTGATCAACCGGCAGTTCCGCGGACATAGCTTCTGGACCACGCTAATCCTGCTGCCGATGATGCTATCGCCCGCAGTTGTGGGCAACTTCTGGACGTTCCTGCTGCAACCGCAGACAGGGCTTTTCAACGATATCGTCAGCTTCTTCACCGGCATCGCGCCGGGATCGTTCCAGATGATCGGTGACGTATCGCTCGCACCGTGGACCATTGTGATGGTCGATACGTGGATGTGGACACCTTACGTCATGCTCATCTGCCTGGCGGGCCTGCGCTCAATTCCCGACTATATCTACGAAGCAGCGGAAGTGGATCGCGCAACGCCGTGGCGACAGTTCTGGTCGATCACGTTGCCCATGACCATGCCGTTCCTGATGCTGGCGGTGCTGTTTCGCGGCATTGAAAACTTCAAGATGTTCGATATGGTGAACCTGCTGACATCCGGCGGTCCAGGTTCGGTGACTGAAACGGTATCGATCACGCTCAAGCGTGCCGCGTTCGAAAAGTGGCAGACAGGTTATTCGTCGGCGCTCGCAATCATCCTGTTCGTGACGGTATTCGGTGCGGCGAATATCTACGTGAAGGCACTTAACCGGATCAAACAGCGATGAGACCGACTACGACACAACATTCCGTGGTGGCGTCATCGCCGCGAGCCAAGCGCTTCGCGGCGGCGGTTGTTATCACGTACGCGCTGGCTGCCTCGTTGCCGATGGTCTGGATTTTCCTGACGAGCTTCAAGACGCAGGAAGATGCGATAGCGTATCCGCCCGTCGTGCTGTTTCAGCCTTCCATGGAAGGCTATGTGAACTTGTTCACGATTCGCTCGCGGCAGACGCCTGAGTTCATTGCAAGCCTGCCGCCTGCGCAGACATGGTATGAGCGTGAGGTGCGCAAGCGCAACATGGTGATCGCCGGACCTTCGAAGGTTTTGCCGCGCTTCGTGAATTCGCTTGTGATTGGATTCGGTTCGACGTTTCTTGCGGTATTTCTCGGCACGCTGGCGGCATACGCGTTTTCGCGCTTCAAGGTGCCGCTTTCCGACGATTTGCTGTTCTTCATTCTCTCTACACGCATGATGCCGCCCATTGCAGTCGCCATTCCGATCTACCTGATGTATCGCGCGCTGGGCTTGAGCGACAGCTATGTCGGCATGATTGTGCTGTACACGGCGGTGAATGTCTCGCTCGCGGTATGGCTGCTCAAAGGTTTCATGGATGAGATTCCGCGCGAGTATGAGGAGGCCGCGCTGGTGGACGGCTACACACGTTTGCAGGCCTTCATGAAGGTGGTGCTACCGCAAGCGATGACGGGCATTGCCGCCACGGCGATCTTCTGCCTGATCTTTGCATGGAACGAATACGCATTTGCTTCGCTGCTGACAAGCGGCGATGCGCAGACCATGCCGCCGTTCATTCCATTCATTATCGGAGAAGGCGGTCAGGACTGGCCGGCTGTTGCCGCTGCAACCACATTGTTCGTGCTGCCGATTCTCTTCTTCACCGTTCTGCTGCGCAAGCATCTGTTGCGGGGCATCACCTTCGGAGCCGTGCGCAAATGAAACGCGAATTCATTTCACCGCATCGTTGGCTGTTACGTCGCAGGTACAGCGAGGGTGCGTCGACAGTACTGATTGGCTTAGGTATGGCAATGCTCGTGCAACCGTTTTCGTTGGCTCTTTTCACCTGGTCGTTTCCGGTCATCCTGGTGGGTGCGCTCGCGTTCGTCGTTACCAGCCATTTCCCTGACTGAATCATGTCCACGATCGTTCTCGCTCATCTCCACAAGCGCTTCGACGATTTTGTCGCGGTGCGCGACACCAGTCTGATCATCGGCGCGGGACGCTTTGTCGTGCTGCTCGGACCATCAGGCTGCGGAAAAACCACGACGCTGCGGATGATTGCGGGTCTCGAGCTACCGACTTCCGGGCAGATCCTGATCGATGGTGAGGACGTGACTGCGTTGCGCGCGCGTCAACGCGATATTGCCTTCGTGTTCCAGATGTTCGCGTTGTATCCGCATATGACAGTGCGCAACAACATCGCGTTTCCGCTAAAGAACGAACACGTGTCGCGCAGCGAGATTGCCGCCCGCGTCGATGCAGCGGCGCATATGCTGCGCATCGAGAGCATTCTCGATCGCAAGACGGGCGGCCTGTCCGGTGGCGACCGGCAACGCGTGGCGCTCGGCCGCGCGATCGTGCGGCAACCGAAAGCATTCCTGATGGACGAACCACTCGGCACGCTCGACGCGGACTTTCGTGAACTGATGTGCCTGGAGTTGCGCAAACTGCACAACGCGCTCACCGCCACCACGGTGTATGTCACACACGATCAGAGTGAGGCGATGGCCATGGCGGACGATATTGTGGTGATGAATCAGGGTGAGGTGTTGCAGGCGGGCTCGCCTCACGAGATCTATCATTTCCCCGCCACTGTGTTCGTCGGCAACTTCATCGGGAGTCCACCCATGAATTTCTTGCCGGTCGACGGAGCGGTTATCGCGGGCCAGGAGCAGGTGAGTCTGCATGGCGCAGCGGTCTCCGTACCACGTTGCGATGCGGCGGCCGCGCGCGTGTTGCTGGGAATCAGACCGGAGCACATCATGATCGACGAGCGCGGTCCGCTGCGCGGTCAGGTGATCGCCGACGAGTATCTCGGTTCGCACCAGATATTGGTGGTTGAAACTGCGTTGGGCGTCGTGCGTGTGCGGGCAAGCAAAGACGATGGTGTTGCCGCGGGCACGACCATCGGTCTGTCGTTTCGGAAAGAACGCACGCTGCTGTATGACGCCGCTACTGAGCGCCTGCTGCCAGGCGCTGCTGCCACGCTTTCTGTCAGCGGAGAGGGTCATGGCTGAAATCCAGCTACGCAATGTATCGAAGCGCTTCGGCAACATCGTGGCGGTGGATGACCTGTCGATCGACGTGAAAGACGGCGAATTCGTCGTGCTGCTCGGACCGAGCGGCGCGGGCAAAACCACAACGCTGCGCCTGATCGCGGGACTGGAACGTCCCGATACCGGCGACGTGCTGATCGACGGCGCGGTCGCCACCGGCGTGCATCCATCCGATCGCGATGTCGCGTTTATCTTTCAGCAATACTCGTTGTATCCGCATCTGACCGTATTCGGCAATCTGGCGTTTCCACTGCGTTCGCCACGTCGTCGCAGCAGCGAGGAACAGGTCCGCGCGCGCGTGCAGGCGGTTGCTAAGATGCTGCATATGGAAGCGAAGCTCGACAACATGGCGACGCATTTGTCGGGCGGCGAGATGCAGCGCGTTGCGATCGGGCGTGCGCTCGTGCGCGAGCCGAAAGTGTTTCTGATGGACGAACCGCTGTCATCGCTCGATGCAAAACTGCGCGAGGAATTGCGCATCGAGCTGAAGCGGCTCCATCGTACGATTGGCGCGACCATTCTCTACGTCACGCATGACCAGGTGGAAGCCACCACGCTAGCCGACCGCATCGGCATTCTTGAACACGGCCGACTGGTACAACTCGGCACGCCGCGCGACGTCTACGGTAATCCGGCCTCATTGAGCGCGGCGCAACGGCTCGGCTCGCCGCCGATCAATCTACTGCCGCCCACGCTGTTCGATTCAGCAGCGGTGCCGGCCGGCACCGCGACCGTGGCGATTCGTCCTGAAGACGTGGTGCTGCACGATGGCGACGCACGTGATGCACCCGGCACAAATCAGGCACGCGGCGCATTGGACCTGAAGGTGCTCGAATACTCACCGTTGCGTCATCTGCTGATTCTGGATCGCGCTGGAACTTCGGTAGTGGCGACCACAATGGCCGAACGCAACTTCAGCCCCGGGCAGTCGGTGCGGGTGTCGTTGCCCGCTCGCAGCCTCTTATATTTCCGTGCAGACGGCAGGAGGATCCCGACATGAACGGCAAAACGGTCATGGAGTGTATCGACGCCGCATACGCAGCGCTGAAAGAACACTCGGACGAAATAGCCTTACTCGACCAGCAGATCGGCGATGGCGATCACATCTTTAACCTGCTGCGCGGCATGGAGGCATTGCTTGCAATGCGCGCGGACATCGAAGCGGAAACCTTCGGGGTCGCGCTGGAACGGGCGGCGAGCAAGGTGCTGTCGACGGTCGGCGGATCATCCGGGCCGCTGTTCTTTTCCTTGCTGAGCGGGATGTCTAAAGCCGCCGCGAACAATCCCCTGGACGTTGCGGGTTTTGCGCGTATCTATTCGGCCGGCGTCGAGGCGGTCGGGCAGCGGGGCAAGACGGGCGTCGGCAGTAAGACGATGATGGACGTGCTGATTCCGGTCGCCGCGCGTTTTAGCGAACTGGCCGCAACCGGGGCGCCCACTATGCGGCAGACGGTGCTCGATACGTTGCCACGGGTGGCTGAAGAGAACATGCTTGCCACCCGCGACATGCTCGCGACCAAAGGGCGCGCATCGTTTCTGGGCGAACGCTCGCGTGGTCATATCGATCCCGGCGCGCGTTCCAGTCAGATCATGATTGCGGCGGTGTGCGCGCACCTCGCGCGAAACTAACCGTGAATGGAGGCCAGACCATGAAAAAATTCATCAACCACGTGGACGATTTCCTTGCCGAAAGCCTGGCGGGATTTGCCGCCGCGCATAGCGACCTGGTCGTGCTCAACAACGAACCTGTGTTCGTGAGGCGCAAGACACTGAAGCCTGGCAAAGTGGGCCTGATATCGGGAGGCGGCTCGGGACATGAACCACTGCATTCAGGCTTTGTCGGCTACGGGATGCTCGACGCCGCCTGTCCGGGCCAGATCTTCACGTCACCCACACCGGACCAGATGATGGCTGCTGCCGCCGCCGTCGATACCGGGGCCGGCGTACTGTTCATCGTGAAAAATTATTCTGGTGATCTGATGAATTTCGAAATGGCGTCCGAGATGACGGAGGTTCCGAACGCGATGGTGCTGATCAACGACGATGTGGCCGTAGAGAACTCCAGTTATACCACCGGGCGGCGCGGGGTCGCGGGTGCGGTGATAGTGGAGAAGCTGGTCGGCAGTATGGCGGAAAGCGGCGCGGACCTTGAACAGTGCAAGGCATTTGGCGACCGGATCAACAAGCGCACGGCGTCCATGGGCGTCGCTTTCACCAGTTGCACCGTGCCGGCGGCCGGCACCCTGACGTTCAAGATCGGCGACGACGAGATCGAAGTCGGCGTCGGCATTCATGGCGAGCCGGGCCGGCGCCGGGCGCGGTTCGCGGGGGCCGATGCGATTGCGGGAGAGCTGCTCAAAGCGATCGTCGATGACCTCAAGCCCCAAGCCGGAGCTGAATTGCTGGTACTCGTCAACGGGCTGGGTGGAACACCGCTTGGCGAACTGTACCTGCTATTCAATTCGACACGCGCATGGCTCCAGCAACGCGACCTGAAGATCGGCCGGGCCCACGTGGGTGCGCTGACGACTTCGCTGGAGATGGCGGGCGCGTCGATCACATTATGTGTGCTGGACGACGAAATGGCGCGCCATTGGGATAGCCCGGTCCATACGCCGTCGTTGCGTTGGGGCATGTAGGGCGCGCTGGCTGTGAGAAACGCGCCGGCGCCGTGGATCAGAAGCTGAGCGACGTAGCCGTACGTGCATCCCTTCTCCGCGTTTCCGCAATCAGCAGCAGCGCGGCAGCCGAAATGACCGCCGACCCGACCATGAACCAGGCAACCGACGAGCCTTTCCCGGTTGCCGACAGCAGTGCTGTCGTGACGATCGGCGTCGCGGCGCTGCCCAACAGTCCGGACAGCATGTAGCTCACTGACAGGCCGGAATACCGGATCTGAGCGCCGAACAGTTCCGCGAGAAACGTGGCGATCGGCCCATAGTTGGCCGCGAAAGCGGTCATCATTAGCAGATATCCGAGCAACGCGAAGGAAAACTCGCGCGTGTCGAGCAGCCAGAAGAGCGGGAATGCGAGCAATGCCTCGGCGACGATTCCACCGACGATCACAGGCTTGCGCCCAATCACATCGGAAAGCCGTCCAAACGCGGGCAACAGCACAATGCAAAGCGCACAGGCGATGAGCGCAATGGATAGCATCGCATTGCGTGAAAAGCCAAGTGTGTGCGTACCATAGGTCAGTCCAAACGCAACGATCAGGTTGAACGACGTGCCGGTCGACATGGTGGCGATGCCACCCAGCAGCACCTGTTTCCAGTGTTTGCCCAGCAGCTCGGCCAACGGCACCTTGAGCTGGGCGTCAGTGTCTCTGATCTTACGAAACGACGGCGTTTCCGACGTGTTCAAGCGAACGTAAAGGCCGACGGCGACCAGCAATACGCTGACGAGAAAAGGCAGACGCCATCCCCATTCAAGCAGCGCGGCGTTGGGCAGCAGTGAACTGCTCAGCAGAAACACGAGGTTGGCGATCAACGTACCTGCCGGCACGCCGATTTGTACCCACGAACCGTAAAGCCCGCGCTTGTTTGCGGGCGCATGTTCGACTGCCATCAACACTGCGCCGCCCCATTCGCCGCCGAGCGCGAGGCCTTGCACGATGCGCAGCGTGAGCAGCAGAAGCGGCGCCCAGATGCCGATCGACGCGTAGGAGGGCAGGATCCCGATGCAAAACGTGGCCATGCCCATGATCACCAGTGACACGAGCAGCATCGACTTGCGTCCCAACCGGTCGCCGAAATGGCCAAACAGCGCCGCGCCGACAATACGCGCCAGATACGCCGAGGCAAACGTGCCGAACGCAAGCAAGGTGCCGATCAACGGCACAAAACCCGGGAAAAACACCTTGTTGAACACGAGGGCCGAAGCAGTCGCGAAGACGAACAGGTCGTACCATTCGACGGTCGTGCCAATGACACTCGCGACGGCAATTCTTCTCATGCTGTGCTCGACTTCATCCGGTACGAGAGTGCCGTCGAGAGTGCGTGCGTGAATCATGGGAAACTCCATGGGAAATTGAGCGCGCGCCGACTATCCGAGCTGGACACTATTCGGGTAAGGGGCGGAGCGGGACGTACGGGTTCTTTCAGGTCCGCGGAGGCGACCGTCGAGTTGAACGCGCTGAGTCGAGTAGTTCGCCGGTCCGGTGTGCTGACGGACGGACGCCTCGGATAAGCGTGCCGTCCTTGCACAAGCCGATACCGGCCATTGTTTGCCGTGCGTTATCTCGTCGACTGTTTGATATACGCAATCACTTCGTCGGCGCTCGACACGTCCGCATATCGTCGGCCGACGTCTCGCAGATTGTCGCGGTGCGGGCCCTCTTCGATATCGCCCACACAGTCTTCCGGAACGATGGTGCGGAAGCCCCATTGGAAGCTGTCGATCGTGGATGCGCGAATACATCCGCTCGTGTTGCAGCCCGTGATGATGACTGTCTCAACGCCTTCCCTGATGAAATACGGCACCACCGGCGTCTGGAAGAAAATCGACGGTCCGAACTTGCAAACCACTACGTCGTATTCCTTATCGTAGATGCGCGGGTCCAATTCGGAACTCGGATGGTCAAGCCTGAATTGATCGCGGACAGCGGCGATTTTCCAGTGCGGCATATCACGCTCGGTCTTGTAAGCGGTGAAACATGTCGCGATCGGCACGTCGTGCGCGCGAGCCACCTTCAGAAGACGCGCCGTATTTTCCAGTCCGCGCATGACGAGTGGCGCGCCACCAAGCGGGTATTTCGACTCGGTAAAAGCCAGTTGATAGTCCACCACCACGATCCCGACCTTACCCTTCATACCAATCTCGACCGCTCCGTACGAGCGATTTTTGTAGTCGTCCATTTTTTCCTCCAATTCAACGGGTTAATTGTCATTGCACGTAGAAGTCTAGGAGTGCAAGATACGTACAACAATACGTATCGGTTACGTACGGAGTCACCCTTACCGTG